>JAJFJI010000318.1 GCA_021774205.1 Nitrosomonas sp. | reverse complement strand
CTCTGAAGCTTCGGATATTCTTGGCAAGGATTTCTGGGCTATGGCCAAAGATGGACCCGCTGACGATCTCAATCTGACCATCAACACCCAACCATTGATGTTTATCGCAGGTGTTGCCGTCTATCGCGCCTGGATTGACTTAGGTGGCGAAGAACCAAAGTACCTGGCCGGACATAGCCTGGGAGAATATACAGCACTAGTCGCAGCGGAAGCACTTACTTTTGCCGATGCTTTGTCGCTAGTCCGATTTAGGGCGCAGGCCATGCAACAAGCTGTGCCAGAGGGTGTCGGCGGCATGGCGGCCATTCTAGGACTTGATAACGATACGATAAAAACTGTATGTATTGAAGTTACTAATAATTCAGGCGAAGAGACGCTAGAAGCGGCGAATTTTAATTCGCCTGGTCAAGTCGTCATAGCCGGTCATAAAAACGCGGTATTACAAGGCATTGAAGTAGCTAAAGCAAAGGGAGCGAAACGAGCGGTATTATTGCCAATGAGCATTCCCTCGCATTGTACGCTTATGATGTCTGCCGCGAAAAAAATGCAGCAGCAACTCGCACAAATAAGACTTGAGTCTCCAAAAATTCCTGTGCTTCATAATGTGGATGTCCAGCAACATAATGAGCCATCGGCTATTAGCGATGTTTTGGTAAAACAATTATACAGCCCGGTACAATGGGTCAATACCATTCACGCGCTAGTTGCTAATGGTGTGACGCACATTGCGGAGTGTGGGCCAGGTAAAGTATTAGGCGGGCTTAACAAACGTATCGATCGGAATTTGCAGAGTCCGTTGTTAGCGGATAGTGAAGCAATCAAACAAGCTATTACAGTGCTGATTAATAAATAATATCAGATGAATTTTGTTCTCCTTTACACAGAAATCTGCTCGTTTTAGCGTATGCACGGAGTAATAATGCTGGAAAATAAAGTAGCTTTGGTTACTGGCGCCACGCGTGGTATAGGACAGGCTATTGCCTTGCAATTAGGGCAACATGGTGCAACTGTTGTTGGTACCGCCACAACCCAAAATGGGGCCGAATCTATAGATCGCTATCTGAAAGAGGCTGGTATTAAAGGGATGGGCATCGCATTAAATGTTAATGATGCCGCACAAGTTAATGATGTCATAAAGAAGATCAAGGAAACCTTGGGTGAAATTGCGATTCTGGTAAACAATGCGGGGATTACGCGCGACAATTTATTGGTTCGAATGAAAGATGATGAATGGGATGAAATTTTGGAGACCAATCTGAAATCAATTTTTCGTTTGAGTCGTGCCGTATTACGGGCCATGATGAAAGCGCGCTCTGGACGTATCATTAATATATCGTCGGTAGTCGGTACGATTGGGAATGTTGGACAAACAAATTATGCGGCTGCGAAAGCAGGCATCTTTGGTTTCAGCAAATCGTTGGCGAGAGAAGTAGGTAGCCGCAACATTACTGTTAATTGCATTGCACCCGGATTTATTGATACGGATATGACGCGTGCGCTTACTGAAGAACTACAACAAAATTTAATTCAACATGTCCCACTAGGAAGATTAGGGCGTCCTGAAGAAATTGCTGCGGCTGTTGTATTTTTTGCGTCGCCAGCAGCAGGATATATTACCGGCACAACATTACACGTAAATGGCGGAATGTATATGGATTAGTTTTAAATTAACCCGCGGAGTAATCTCATGAGCTATTCACATGGCGACTGCTTTCGTAATATCAGATTCAGTTTTGCTAGTGTTGAAAATTTGTTAAAATGCAGCATTTTTCTTACCAGAGAAGGAAGTATCTAGATGGAAAATATAGAGCAACGCATTAAAAAAATTGTAGCTGAACAACTTGGTGTCAATGAAGCTGAAGTTAAGAATGAGTCGTCATTTGTCAATGATCTGGGTGCGGATTCGCTTGATACAGTAGAACTGGTCATGGCGCTGGAAGAAGAATTCGAATGTGAAATCCCGGATGAAGAAGCAGAAAAAATTAATACTGTACAGGAAGCGATTGATTACGTCACCGCCAACACTAAATAGTATTATGAATTTAAGTATCTAATATTGGAGTAATTTTGTCCAAACGTAAGGTGGTTATTACCGGGCTGGGTATTATTTCGCCCGTTGGAAACACAGTTTCTGATGCATGGAAGAATATCTGCTCGGGAAAATCGGGTATTACTCGAATCACGCGATTTGATCCATCGCTTTTTACTTCACAAATTGCTGGAGAAGTTAAGGATTTTGATATCAAGCAATACCTTTCAGTTAAGGAAGCCCGCCGTATGGATATTTTTATCCATTATGGTATGGCAGCGGGGATTCAAGCCATAAAAGATGCCGGGATTGAAGACATTAACGGTCTTGATGACACACGTATCGGCGTGAATATTGGTTCCGGCATTGGCGGTCTGCCAATGATTGAAAATACCGACGCCGTTTATCATGCCGGTGGGCCACGCAAAATCTCGCCCTTTTTTATTCCCAGTACCATTATCAATATGATCGCTGGAAACCTGTCGATCATGTTCGGCTATAAAGGTCCGAATATCGCCATTGTTTCCGCTTGCACCACAGCAACCCACAGTATTGGCAACGCTGCGCGGATGATAGAATACGGCGATGCGGACGTTATGGTTGCAGGTGGCGCGGAATCCTCTGTTACGCCACTTGCGATTGGTGGGTTTTCAGCGGCGAAAGCATTGTCTGCACGCAACGATAACCCCGCTGTCGCGAGTTGCCCATGGGACCAAGCCAGAGATGGATTTGTCCTGAGTGAAGGCGCTGGCATTGTTGTTCTGGAAGAGATGGAACATGCCAAACGCCGGGGCGCTAAAATCTATGCTGAATTAGCTGGTTTTGGCATGAGCGCAGATGCGTATCACATGACGGCACCCTGTGATGATGGCGAAGGCGCTGCTCGGTGCATGACAAATGCACTCAGCAATGCTGGGGTCAATGCTACGGAGGTTGATTATATTAATGCGCATGGGACATCGACACCACTGGGTGATATTGCCGAAACTATTGCAGTCAAACGATGTTTTGGCGATCATGCGCAGAATCTTGCGGTTAACTCCACGAAATCTATGACAGGACATTTACTGGGTGCAGCGGGAGGCATCGAAGCTATTTTTACCACACTTGCAATACATCATCAGGTTTCGCCGCCGACAATCAATCTTTTTAATCCCGATCCGCAATGTGATCTTGATTATGTTCCCAATTCAGCAAGGGATATGAAAATTGATGTCGCGCTCTCCAATTCATTTGGATTCGGTGGAACAAACGGAACACTGGTTTTCTGTAAACGTAATTAACTCATTGTGGCGCATGCGTACGCTAAAACGCTTTGTTTTATTTGTTATTGTGGCAATCATATGTTCTGTCACATGGTTTTATCATCATGTCAACAATGACATACAGTTACCTGTTGTCCCGTATGAATTTTCAATTGAACAGGGCAACAGTCTAAAAAATATTTCCCAGCAACTCGCTAATGCGGAAATATTGCCAAATAATTGGTCATTTATCCTGCTGGCCCGTTTAATGGGCCATGAATCTGCACTCAAAGCGGGTGACTACATACTAAACCAACAGTTTTCGCAAGTCGCACTATTAGAATACCTGATCGAAGGCGATGTTAAACAAAATGAAATTCGATTTATTGAAGGCTGGACTTTTTCACAGCTTAGAAATGTATTAAATGAACATCCGGCGATTCGGCATGATACGGTTAATCTAAGTGGCCAGGAAATACTACAATTAATTGGCGCAAATGAAACAGCGCCAGAAGGGCTTTTTTTTCCAGATACTTACTATTTAATAAAGAATAGTAGTGATATAGAAATTTTGCGCCGTGCGTACTTCAGGATGCAAGAGCAATTAACCGCAGTTTGGTCACAACGCAATGAATCCATACCGTTGAGCACAATGTATGATGCCCTTGTTTTAGCCTCCATCGTTGAAAAAGAAACTGGTATGGAAAGTGATCGGGCAGAAATAGCTGGTGTATTTATTAATCGTTTACGTTTGGGGATGAGGCTACAAACAGACCCCACCGTAATCTACGGCATCGGTGAAACATTCGATGGTAATTTGCGAAAAAAAGATTTGCAGACTGATCATGCGTACAATACCTACACGCGTGCTGGCCTGCCGCCTACGCCTATTGCGCTGCCTGGGTTGACGTCTATCCAGGCAGCGGTTAATCCAGCCAAAACAAACGCCTTATACTTTGTCGCAAAAGGGAATGGGGAGTCAAAATTTTCCACTAATTTAGCGGATCACAATCGTGCAGTCGCAAAATACCAAAAACGACGAACAAGGTAATGCCATCTGCTGCAAAGCCTGAAGATACAGCCTTTGGAGTTGCATGACACGTTTTTCTGTCGTCGTTCCAACGCTGAACGAAACAGAAAATATCGACTTACTATTAACCCGTCTATTCTCCCTCGAACTTTCACCAGATAGTTTTGAAGTTATTATCGTTGATGATGCATCAACAGATGGCACACCAGAGAAAGTCCGTGCCTGGATAGATCGCTCGAATGTGCGGCTTGTTGATCGAAAAGAGAACCCAGATTTAACTGCATCGGTTTTAGCGGGTGTGGCCATTGCAACCAGTGACTTTATAGTTGTTATGGATGCGGATCTGAGCCATCCGCCAGATCGATTGCTTGCCTTAGTAACGCCGCTATTAGACGGAAATTATGATGTTGCGATAGGGAGCCGCTACATTTCAGGTGGCAGTACTGAGAATTGGTCGCTACACCGACAATGGTTGTCACATATAGGCAGCTTTCTTGCGCGTCCCATTTGTGATGTTAGTGATGCAACATCTGGATTCATCGCTTTCCGGCGGGATCTGGCAAAAACCATTCCAGACGATGTACGCGGATACAAGTTTTTGCTTGAATTGCTGATGGCCGGTCATGGCAAATTACGTGTGATTGAAGTACCTATCTGTTTTCGTAATCGTATACATGGAATATCCAAGCTGTCATTTTTCCACAAATAGGCCTACCTGCAACGCTTGATCGCATTGGCGGGCGGCACGGTTACGGTTAATACTGCCAGCCAGTTTGCCATGGTTGGATTGTTTGGCGTTTTCGTCGATGCACTGGTTTTTTAATGGATGATCAGCCGTGACGCTGGACTTGCTTTAGCGCATATTGTTAGCTTTCTGGTTGCTGTCTCTGTTAATTATTCCCTGAATTCAAAATGGTCATTCCGGCAACATCATGACGGCTCATTACAATGGCATCAATTTGGCCGCTTTTTGACCGTTGGAGCGTTTGCACTATTGCTGCGTGGTGGCGTGTTGACGCTACTGGTCCATGTTTGGCAAGTGCCACCCTCATGGGCAATTTTCCCGGCAATCTTCGCAACTGCGCTGGCTCGCAATTTGTTCGATAAATCAACCGCAATGGTTGCTGTGTTGTTATTAGCTGTTTTGCCCATGGGCTTTGCCACTGGTTTAGTCATTACGACCGATGCGCCGCTGATTGTTGCCTGGGCTGCCACCTTATACTATATGGAGCGCGCTTTGGTGGCGGGTAGTCGTTCAGCATGGTTGGGTATGGGCATTGCATTCGGCCTGGGTCTTTTGTCCAAATATACACTGGGGTTATTGGGGATTGCCGCATTGATTTTCGTCATGCTTGATCCAATTGCGCGTCAATGGATGAAACGGCCGCACCCATATCTGGCGGCGATGCTTGCGCTACTCATATTTTCACCCGTCATTATCTGGAATTATGAAAACGACTGGGCATCATTCGTATTTCAGTCAACACGCGTTCTAGAGGACGAACATCGCTTCTCGGTTCACTATTTAATTTTATTGTATTTGAGTACCTTTGATTTGCCCCGGTTTCATTGGAACGGTCCAATTTGGCTTGCAATTCTGCCAAGTATTGCTTGGATGATAAAACAGCCTGGTAATTTACAAGGCATTACAAGCCGTTTATATGTCGCCTGGCGACCAACCATTGTGGCTTGTATATTTGCTAATGCGTTCATATTGCATTATGTAGTTTTAGGAATACCGGGTATTCCTTATAAAATTATTTCTGGCGTGACACAACTGCCGAAGTTGAACAAATTGCTGGAAAGATCCAACATCAATTCGGATCGGAACCAATTGTTGTCGGCATGAGTAAATGGTCCATTGCCAGCGCGTTATCTTTTTATAATTCTGATAACCATAAAATGGATATTCGTTCACGCAATATGTTTGGTGATAGTGGGGCTATGTATGATTTCTGGTTCCCATCACAAACGCCAACGACACGTCCAATTCTACTGGTAGGAATGAAGCAGCAACAAGTAGAGTATGACCGGAAAGGGAATAATCTTGATCAAATGCTTCAACAACCTGGCCCTGTCCAGTACCATGTCATCAAGCGTTATGGCAAACTCGTCCGGCGCGTTTATTTTCGAATCGCACAAGGATTTCTGGGTATACCACCGTCAGTTTTTGCCGCTCATAAGAATTAACTGGCCAACCAATTTACAAAAGTTTTGGACGTGTTGAGTAAATAATTGATATGCTCCATAGCTGGATGTTAATGGGTTTACTGTTGCACTCTCGCAATTGATGAAATTTTGTAATATTGCAAGATATTATTTTTGTGGGATGCCAAAACAGCCAAATAGGTTTATTCATGCGCATGTTATTTAATCTGGTCATCACGATTGCCTCTATTTACCTTGTGCTGGTTTTGCTGGTTTTTTGGGGTCAGTCAAGACTGATTTATTTTCCGGGAATCGGCAGGGAAATCGTTGCCA
>JAJFJI010000317.1 GCA_021774205.1 Nitrosomonas sp. | reverse complement strand
GTTATTTCTGATTCGTCTATTTCTGTTTCTTCAAGAGACGGGCCCGGAAACGGCACTCTAAATGCCATTGAATCACTAAATGGGCCTTCACCTTCAACGGCGGATACAGAAACGATCCGCCAAAAATAATGGCCCGGTTCCAATGACTCTGGTAATTGCAAGTTATTTCCAGCAACCTCAGCATCAAAAATAAGTGGACCAGAAAAATCTAATGACCGGCTAATTGCAACGATATAGTGTGCAACTTCAGACTGAACCGTCCAGTAAAACGCAGAATTTTCTCCATCCACGACCGCACCCGGCAGTGGCGCCGTTACAAAAGGAGGTTCAGGACGCGCATTTAACGTAAATGCTATGGCAGCATCATGACCTTCAATCCCCGAACCATCAATCCCACGAACACGTAACCAGTAATCCCCATCAGGAATATCTCCTTCACGAAAAGGGAGCGTTGCGGTTGTAAAATCTGCCCACAGATCTTGGAATTCAGCATCTTTAGCAATTTGTGCGCGGTATGCCTGCGCGCCAGATAATGAATTCAGTGAGATGACCAGCGGTAATCGCTCATACAACGTAGGCGTCACTGATAAATCAGGTGACGGCAGCAACGCCACAGGGGGTAATGGCGGTGCGCCAAGTACAGTAACTGAACCATAGCCAGCGGGTACCCTAATTTCTCGCTTATCCCCACTTACTTGCACGGAGCCTGTCAGCACTTCACTACTGGTACTCTCCTCTTGTGCCATGACGCCAACCCGAAAATCAGTCCCACGCACTGAGCTAACGGCAGATGGCGTTTCGATACTAAAACGGGAACCCACTTCAGTATCAACAGGAACCGTATTTTCAGTCCGGCCATAAATAAGATCGACCGTTGTTTCCACCGACCCAAGATCGCCAAGAATCTTCAAATGACTCAAACGAACACGGCTTTTTTCCTGGACCCGCAAAAGGGACCTGTCGGCAAATTCAATTGAAACATACGCATCCTCTTCACTCTGAATCTCATCACCGGCAAATAGCTGCAATCCAGGTTCGGCGGGTATAGTTGTCTGGCTATTATTACGCTGAACGGTTGCTGCACCATGAATACCAACAATACGTGCGCTACCGGGTTGCCGCTTTGTCCAGGCAATTGGGATGCGGATTGCTGTACCTGGCGGAATCAGATAAGGATTTTGAATGCCATTGAGTTGCTGTAACCGGGACACATATTTAAAACTTGTCAAATGTTTCTCGGTTAGATTCCATAGATTGTCACCGGAACGCACCGTATAGATCCAATCTTCAGCTACTACAAGCGTTGACAATAACAGAAGGCTGGTCATCACGAGTGACCGAAAAGCATAAATCAGGTGTATTCTCATAAACTACCACCTCCTTAGCTACATTAAACCTATCCAGGCCAGTGCTTACTATAAATCAACTTTCTGTAGCATGCCATAATAAAGAAAACATTAGCAACAAGGAATTAGCAATTATTTCTCACAAACCACTTTAATACGCCATAAATATGAGACATCCACAAACAATCCTATCCCGTTTGATTCCTGGTGCAGTGAGCGTGAACAACTAATGCACTGGACTTGATGTAATGGAATGGACGCTCGCTACCCTAAACGGCATCTATGTGCCAAAGTAGTGGTGCAGTAAAGCCCACCAAACAAGAGAGGAGCGTCCGACATGAAGATTACAACAATTGGCATTGATTTAGCAAAGGAAGTGTTTCAGATTCATGGTGTCGATGAGCACGGTAGGATTGTTCTGCGCAAACAACTTCGCCGGAACAAAATGACAAAATTTTTTGCCCATATAGAGCCTTGCCTGATTGGTATGGAAGCTTGCAGTAGTTCCCACCACTGGGCGAGAAAGCTCGGTGAATTTGGGCACACTGTTAAGCTCATGTCACTCCAATTCGTCAAACCGTACGTCAAAACTAACAAGCATGACGTGGCAGATGCGGAAGCGATTTGTGAAGCGGTGAGCCGACCCAATATGCGTTTTGTAGCAATCAAGAGCGTTGAACAACAGGCCATCCTGTCAGTGCATCGTGCTAGACAAGGTCTGGTCAAGGCCAGAACTGCACAAGCAAACCAGATACGTGGTCTGCTCTCTGAATTTGGTATTGTTATTCCGCAAGGCATCCATTCAATTGCCAGACGGGTACCTGACATTCTGGAAGATGCTGAAAACGGTTTGCCAGGAACAATGCGTCATTTACTGAGGCGATTGAATGATCATCTCAAAGAACTGGGACGACAGGTAGAAGAATTGGAATTGCAGATCAAGCTGTGGCACAAGGAGAGCGAAGCCAGTCAAAAACTGGAGGCGATTCCCGGTATTGGTCCGATCACGGCGAGCGCCATTGTGGCAACTGTGGGGAATGCAACGGAGTTTAAAAACAGCAGGCAACTTTCGGCATGGTTTGGATTGGTTCCAAAACAATATTCCAGCGGTGGCAAGCAGCTATTGCTTGGCATCAGCAAACGTGACGACACTTACCTGCGTACCTTACTGATTCACGGGGCAAGAGCGGTCATCCGCTTTGCCGAAAACAAAGCTGAACCAGAAAGCTGGTTGCGCAAACTGATAACGCGGCGCAATAAGAACGTTGCCGCTGTTGCACTGGCCGAAAAAGCCTAGCAGTTCAAATCTCCTAGAAATTGCACGGTCAGAACAAGCTACTTTTGGGAAGTTGAAAATGGCTGAACGCCATACTGAATAACTCGTCCAGAAAAATTCTATGAGACTTTGGTGTCGCTTGTTTGAACGTACCCTCCCCTACCTTCTAGCAGATGAGGTCGAGCCGGAATTCTTTCAGTGACCGTTACTGCCTTGCCAACGCAATCAAACTAAAAGATGGCGATGTCAATCGTTTTGAGTCGCCGGTCCTTGCAAAAGGAGAGCGGCGTGTTGGGATTGACAGACGTCGTACAAATCTGACTTCCCACAGACTTCAGTGAAACTAAAAACAGTGAGATTACAAAATTCAAACAATGTTATCTCATTGAAGCATTGGTCAAAGCGCACGGTAATGTGACCAAAGCCGCAATATTAGCGGGAAAGGAGCGAAGCGCGTTTGGCAATATGGTTTGAATAAGAATCTTTATTGCTCGTAATCGTGTTTTTTCTGTTTTAAATCCGGATTTATTCTTCCCTTTTTCATTTCGATACTACACAAACGCTTATCCGGGTCAAATAAGACCCAAAGTTGGGTCAATCCAGTGCATCCTATTTGCTGTAGCGATATTGCAGTGTTTCAATTTTCTTAAACACCTACTTTAGTGGGTGCAATATGACCCACCATTTATTCTATGTAAAGTAATATATTTAAATATAATCAATATATTAAGTAATTGCTCGATCCTGGTACGATTTATGCATAAAGATAACTATAGAATACAGTTCTAGCATATAAAGAGGAACAACTCCTCCACTAAAGGGGGAAATAAGCAATGTGAAAAATGACGGGACAAAGAGTGCTGGTTTACGTGATGTGACTCTGCCTCATTTTGGAAACTGTCCAAGGGCGGCTGATTCGCGGCATTTATTTTTCTTGTACTTGGATGTCATGTCAACTTAGTGAACGTTTATAGTTAAGGAATCCTCTGCTAAACGGTTTTTCTTAGACCATCTTTTTTTTATATTGTTGAATAGCAATAGGATGGATTGTGACACGTCAGAAGTATGATGAGTGTTAGGAATTAGACAGGAGGGACTCACAATGAGTACAAACCATTCATTTATTACGCATATTATTATTGTTGCCTTTGCTACAATTATTTTATCCGTGCAAATATTATCTTTTCCAGTTTCCGCAAGCACGCAACACGCGCCTCACCCGCATTCGTCACTTGAATCAAAATTACAAAAAAAAGTTGAACAAGCCGGATTCAAAATAAGTGATCATGAACAAGGTGGTGGACCGATGATGCTCGCGGATACTGGCGAGCACAGTCATGTCACCCATAAGACACAGGCATGCCCAACTTCGGCGTTGGTTAAAACATACGATGTAGCAGCCATCCAAGTGACTATGGTATTAAACCGCTGGGGAGATCGCGATCCTGACGGATATATGTACGTCATTAGAGATAATATTCCAGCCGTGCGCCAGCAAGAATCTGCAGCAACAGATACCCATTTTGCAAAAGGTTTTGGACTCACGCCCGGACTAGGTGGCGATGCTATACAACCGCTGGTTTTACGAGCCAATATTGGAGATTGTGTTCGCATCACCTTTACAAATCTTACTCATGAAGGCGATAACAAGAAGGGACGTCCCGCAAGCTTTCATGTCCATGGTGCAGATTTTATTCTCAAGGATTCAGGCAAGCCTGCATTATCAACTGATCCCAATTCAATTGCACTGCTTGGACAGACTATTCATCTAGAGTGGTATGTTGACCCTGACTATTATCAGGAAAATACACATTATTTACATTCCCATGGGCCTAATATGCGGTGGTTGATTAGCCATGGGTTGATAGGTGCCATGATTGTTGAACCCGTCGGATCAGAATACTTTAATCCCCGTGATGGCAGTTCATTGTGTACCGCCCCGTCTGCTCATGTTTCGGTCTGCAAAAGCTCGTGGGATGCAATGATTTCACCTGGAGACAACAGCAGTGATTTTCGTGAATTTACAATGGTTTATCATGAAATCGGCAACGAGCAGTACCTGCCAGTATCAAAGGATGGAAAAAAGAATCTATTTATTGATCCTCTAACGGGCAGCTATAAACCCAATGGACGCGCAATTAATTACCGTAGCGAATCGTTCTGGCGACGACTGGGAGAAGCTGAAGTTATGGCAAAGGTGTTAGATCTTAAACCTGACTCCAGTGCAGATCACTCTCCAGATGCTCCGGCTTATCACCATGAATCAGAAAAAGCGCAAAAGGTCTGGAAGGAAATTAATGCTGGCCTCATTGGTAATTTGAATAACTTTGCAGATGAGTCTCAAACCTATGGAACCTACGCGTTCGGTGACCCAGCCACACCGATTCCTCGCTCCTACTTAGGAGATCCGACCAAATTTCGTATTGTGCATGGTGGCAGTGAAACGTTTCATGTACCCCATCTGCATGGCGGTGGTATTCAATGGCAGCGCCAACCCAAGGTTGGAAAGAATGGACCCAATCCAGACTACACACCAATTGATGCTGGCTTAAAAAAACATTTTACCAGCCGTATGCCGAGCTCCGGGAATGATGCTCAGACTATTGGACCGTCAGAAACCTATGATCTAGAAGTCGGTTGCGGCAGCGGCGGGTGTCAGCAAGTCACAGGCGATTTTCTTTTCCATTGCCACGTTGCATCTCATTATATATCAGGGATGTGGCATTTCTGGCGGGTATACAACACCTTACAAAACGACAGCAGTGCTGAAAAGCAGGATTATGAAATCAATAAAACGGACGAACTGGGTAGATTGGCCGAGTTGCCGGATAGAAAAAATCGCAAATCACCTGCGGTTACTTCAAAAGAACTCATTAGCAAAACAGTCACTTTTGCGGGTCAATCCATCAAAATATCAAATTCCAACCTAAATAATATTGTCGAAATACAATTGCCACCACGAGGCAGAACGAAAACAATGCAGGACGCTGCAGTTTTCGACTGGAAACGGCAAGGTCTAATGTATATGAATGAGCCGGAAAGTAAACATGTATGGCCAAATTTTGCCTCACGTAATCCTGGCAAACGCATTCCTCTCAAGTTTGACCCTCAAACCGGTAAACTGGCTTTTCCAACACTGCGACCGCATTTGGGAAAACGTCCACCCTTTGCACCGAATCACGGTCCTGCGCCTTACCTGGAACCTACAGGCCATGTTCGGGCCGAGCCTGCACTACCCGGTGCCAATGGACCGGACAGCTTATGTCCGAGTGGCGCACCAAGACGGCACTATAAAATTCATGCGATACAAACACCTATTCAAGTAACCGATGACATCACTGACAATCAGGGTATGCTATTTGTTGTTAAAGAAAACGAGGACCGTGCACGTTCTGATCCGGAATTCAAGGTGCCCTTAGCCATTCGAGCAAATCAGGGCGACTGTGTAGATCTAATACTTGTTAATGAGCTGGAAGAAACAGGTGAACTCGCAGAGCTGAGTAAAACCAATATTCACCAGCATTTCTTTTCTTTTGATGTACAAGCTTCAGATGGTGTGATTTCCGGTGCTGCCTTTGAGCAATCGCCGCGCCCAATTTATGACGACGGGATGAGTTTTCCAATCATGCGAGATGTGGCGCAGGGCGCAACGCGTGTACGTATCAGTGATACATCCTCATTTCATCCCGGTACAGTGGTAGCAATTGGCATCGATCAAAGCACCGATATATTCGAAACAGCTGTGATTGATACGATTGACTCAAGCAGTAACATTCTGAATCTGAGAGAACCACTTAAACATGCACACAATAAGAATGAACGCGTTAGCGTGGAATTTGTGCGTTATCGATGGTTTGCAGAACGTCAAACGGGTGCAAGCTATTTTCATGACCATGTTGATGCGCTGAAACGATGGGGGCACGGACTATTCGGCGCTATTATTGCGGAACCCAGAGGATCAACTTATCATCATCCTCTTAGCGGCGAGGAAACTTTGAGTGGTCCCATTATGGATATTCATGTGGATGCAAACCAGACTGTTCTGCCTGGTTTAAAAGGTAGTTTTCGTGAATTCGTTGCTTTCTTTACCGATCGCAGCCAAACGACAGGAATCCCCACTCAGGAGGGTCGCGAACAAAAAAATACAGGTTCGATTAATCTCAGAGCGGAACCATTAGGGGCGGGCACATCCCGAGGAGATGGCCCAGATCATTTGGCATTGAGTAGCATAGCACATGGCGATCCGGCGACACCGCTGTATCAAGCCTATACTGGTGATCCAATAATCTTCCGCCTGCTAACTACGGCAACCGAAGAAATTCATCCATTCCATATTACCGGTCATCATTTTCGCTGGGAACGTTTTCAGGAAAATTCACCGCCATTAACCGTTTATGGCGTTGGTATCTCTGAGCGATTTAATGCCTATATAGAAGCTGCTGGTGGTGCTGCGGAAAAACCGGGTGATTATCTATATTACAACGGAACACAACGGCATTTCCGCGATGGTGTCTGGGGTATTCTTCGCGTTTTTGATTCATTGCAATCTGATCTTAAACCATTGCCGGGGCGCGAACCAACCATGGCAAAAGGTGTTTTCCCAGGTCTCATTGGGGCAGTCGATGTACCGCCTTCCGCTCAAAATCCGGGTAACCCCTGCCCGGCTGATGCAGAAGTCAAACATTTTGATGTTTCAGCAATTGATAAAGCGCTTTTATTGAATAATCCAGCTACAACTTCATCAGCCATTGATCAACAGGGGCAAATGTATGTACTGGATGCTGATGTAGAAGCCGTTCTAACAGGTGATAAGCAGGCTAATCCACTGGTTATCCGTGCCAATAGCGGAGACTGTATCACCGTAAAACTGACTAATCGGACGAAGAAACAACATGCATCGTTTCATCTAGATAGTCCATCATTTGATCCCCAGGGATCATTGGGTATTACACTCGGATTAAATCCAGAACAAACGGTACCACCCCATAAAGATGCAAACTTGCCACCAGCAAGCCGAACTTATCGCTATTTCGCAGATGAAGAACTCGGCGCTGTTTTGATCCGCGATTTTGGTAGTCCACTGAAAAGTGGTGCTAAAGGATTATATGGCGCACTGATCGTGGAACCCAAAGGGTCGACCTACGTTGATCCATTTACAAGTTTGCCTTTAACCAGTGGTGTAGAAGCGGTCATTCAAAATCCAGAAATGGCGGATTTCCGTGAATTTGTGCTGGTCTATCATGATGCCGATCCAGATATCGGCACATTTGTCATGCCATACGATGAAGAAGTTGACAAAATGACACTGGTCAATTATCGGGCAGAGCCGATTAAAAAACGACTGAGTCAGTTCGGGCTTATTATGGATAAAGATCGGTTTGAAAATCAGAGTGATATGAAGCAAGCGCGAGCTATATATAACAGCAATCAGTTTGGGGATCCCCAAACCAATGTGTTTTCTGTTTTTTCAGGTGATCCCGTACGTTTTCGCATCATCAGCGGATACAGTGAGCAACCCCAGATGTTTTCTCTGGAAGCCCATGAATGGGAATTGACACCAGAAATTCCAGGGTCCGACCGTGTCAGTTCGCGCTATCTGCCATCCACCGGTGTTCTTAATGTACGTATTCCCAGTGCAGGTGGGCCCAATAAGCATACGGGTGATTATATGTGGAGTAATCATCGGCAAACACATCAGAAGATTGGGCAATGGGGGCTAATGCGCGTACTGACAACGGGTGGTCATCCGGACCTTAAACCTTTATCAGATTAATCGCATATGTTGAATAATAACCACAGCATTTTATATCATTACAAGTAGGAGAGGCATAATGGCTAAGAATGTCAACAATATGACCGATTTTGATCTTGTCTACCCAGATTCTGTAGATCCTGTTTTATCGCAGGCATTTGACGAGGAAATTCGTGTTCCGAATACCAGTCCTTCGAAAGATAAACAAGCAAATCTGCATGCAAGTGAACTGAAATCTACACCCTTTGACCAAGCAAGAAGCATGCGCGGTTTTCCAATCACAGGGAATATTCATACACCTTGGGATGATTTAGAACTGGCGTTGGAGAATTTAGACCGAACAGCCAGACAGGCAGGAAATCAGCCCATTGCAGACTTAATGGCTGCGAATGAGGTCTGGGCAATACTTCGTGGAACGACTCAAGGCAAGGCATACGATGGTTTCCCGTTATTAAATTATAATTTTGCGCACACCAAATACCATCAAATTAACAAAGGAGAAGGACTGACACCCGATCATATTCCTGGTGAATATAAAATGAAAAAACTGGTAGACACTGGAAAGACAATAACCAGTCAGATTGACGGTAAACAACACAAACTATGGGAAGTGACCATCAATATGTTATGGGCCGGTCAGAACTTTGATTCGGATACTTTTTTACTGCGTATTCCCAAACTGGCTCATAACTATGATGAGATTCAGATTAACTGGCGCATCTATTCCATGATCCAGGAAGATTTAGCACCTACTACGATTCTAAATGATGCATTTGGACGTATTTTTCATGCATTTGACAGCACCTTTCTTTCGATGGCAAATGGCAGTCTGAATGAAATAACTGTGAAATACCCGTCAATCATCAACCTGCGTGGCATCTATAATTGGGGTTGGGGTGTGCATCCACCCCGTATCCAATTTTTACAACCTGTGCGTGAACAAGATGCCGAGCAAGGAGGGAAAAATGGCTGGGATCCACTCTCATATTCCTTTGTCGTTCGAAACAGGGAAGATCAACTCATTGAGAACATTGGTATCGCTTCTCCAGAGAAAAAAGCTTATTGGGTTGCCGAACAGGCACTTGCTGGAAAAACAGGTGCAGAAATCTCCCGCATGTTAAATGAACGTCAGACAGCGCCAAAAGGTGTCTTTAATGAATGGGTCGCACTTGCACGTAATCAACGTCAATTGCCGCCAGAAGCCTGGGATGTCATAAAAGATCTGCCCGGCGTCAGTCCAGAGGATCGCGAAATTGGCGCTTTTGATGCAGTTCTTGCTTTTGTTAATAACAAACTCTATGGTATCTCACGCGTTGGACAGCCTAATACCGATGGCAAAGGTGACGTCATTAATGATTTTGATCAAGGCGATGTTACCCGAACCAAAGTAATCAATCTGGATCGACATACACATTATTATCGCAATGTGGATTTTGGCGCGCGCTTTTCCGACGGGATGAAAGAGACTTTTGGCAACGGAAAATTCAGTTTTGACAAGTTCAGTCCCAAACCCAGTTATGGCGTACCCAAAATTGCAGAAATGCTATGGCGAACCGGCTGGGGCTATGTCCCGCACCGGGGTGTTGTTCAGCAGAGCGGACTTTTTCCGAGAAATGTTGACCAGCAACACTTGACAGACTTTTTTGATCAATTTGATGTGAAAGTTTCTGGTTATGTTTTTAAGAATAATGTGAGTGGATACTGGCGTTTCAGCCCGCCTGCCTTTATTCGGGCGGGTTTTGGTCATAAGGACTTTCCGCCCCCACCGCCACCAGCACCCTGCCAGGAATCGGCTGATAGTTCAGAGGGTGAAGTAGAACTTGAGCCCGACCCAATCAATCCAGAACGTGCACCCATTGATGCCGGCAATCCATTAAAAGATGCAGATGGACGTGACGGGGTACTCATCGGATTTAATACCGAAGCATTCGGTGTCGCCAAAATGCCAGCTGGAAAAATGACGCATCATCCCAATCAAACGAAATTTAGCTGTCAGGTTTTCCCTGGTTTTCTGAGAAATCCTGATCTTCAGGGAGGTGATCTAATTCCACCTACGCCGCCGTGGAAACCTTATTTATCACTCAATCCTGAAACGGGTGAACTTGGCGATAACGGCGATTACTGGGTAGATAAAACTTACCTTCATGGACGCCCGGTCAAAGGAAATTCATCAATTGAGACCGAAATTGAAGCACCTCGAGCAAGCGCTCAATTATTTTATAATTTTGATCCATTGTTTCATGATAACGCTATTTTTTCCTGGCATCCGAGTTCTGATGTTGCCCGTTAGAAACTCAGAAAACAGTGAATAAAATAGGCTCTGTTGCAAAAAATTACCTAATTACCACTTAAACCTAAAAACCTCGGTTGGATTGTGTTGTGCTTTTTGCTAACGGTCAACCGAGGTTTTTAGGTTAAATTAAGCCAAATTTAAGAAACCTCTTAGGCATGCGTGGTGTTCTTAATGCAGCATATGCAAGCCTGGGAAATCTGAGCTTTGATGACCGAATAGGCGTCGTAACTGATGCGCTCGTAGTTCAAGTCCGGGCACTGCACAACTTGGGCATGAGGTCAAGATAAAGTGTCTGCACGGTATCCAGATCTGCTTGATTGGCTCAGATATTCGCTGGTCTATTTTAAATTCGCTGATACCGGCAAGCATGACACTAATAACATCTTGATCGCCCAGTTTGCGGGGCAATTCAATGTTGACAATTATGCAAAAGAAACATTATTTGTTGATCCTGAAGCTATTTATTTGATACAGCAGGACTCGCTATTCGGCAAATCACGTGCGTTTAACTCATGCACATTTTAGGATATTAAAAACAGTTTCAAGCACTTATGGTGCGACGTATAAAGTTACTAGCAAAATTGCCATAGGAGATTTTGTCTAAGCGACATATATTGCGGGGAATTGCACACACCTTGCCAAGGTATTTAAAAAACTTCATAGAATCAATGATTAAAATATGGTAGTTGCAGCACTATCTTAATAATAGTAATATTGCTTTATCCAGTGTTATTATGAATCACTACTGGATTATTTATCATTCTCCTAAATACAACACTTTGTTGGTTTTGACAAAATTTAACAAGCTGTCCCACCCCCCACTACCACTTGAACGACTTATTTCATTCGTATGAAATAACAGAAAAAAACGGCTTTATTTAGCTTGACATTTTTAAATTATCAACAATACCGCCCGGTATTAACCATTTATCCAACAAAAAGATACAAAAATACAAGAACAAATCGTAACTTTATGTTTTATAACATGTAATATAATGTTCAAAAATTAATCGAATTATAAAATATCGTTATGAAAAGGTAAGTTGTAACCATTATTTACAAATTACCCACAAAGTTATCCACAGATAATGTGGACAAAAATAGAAAAATGTATTTTGATGTAATTTGTGTGGCATTTTTACAAAATAGAGAAAGCAAGAAAGGGTCATATATGATCCGCCCCATATAACAAGAAACAAGAAAAAAATTCGCATGCGACGAAAAGAATAATGCGTCCATATACCCGGCATTAAAATGAGGTTTAAATAATTACCGCTAACCCTGATGGAATCCGCGCATTCCTACCTCATTAGTCCCTGCACAAATTTTGTCTACCGCGCTTTAAATATTTTTGTATTTAAAGCGCGGCAACGTTTTTATGTCGCAATATCAAGAATTTCTTGCGTTAGTTTGCTCCTTTTTTGTGTTAACTTTCTCCTTTATAAGGCTCTGAAACTCTAACCTCTAGTTATAAAACATAAGGCCGTTTGAAATGAATCAAGATAATAAGCACAAAAATTTTTTTGATGTATGGGCTATTTATAAGAAAGTCATCGAAAATAATTATATGTATCATGATGAAATAA
>JAJFJI010000316.1 GCA_021774205.1 Nitrosomonas sp. | reverse complement strand
GTGAATATAGTCGACGCGACCGGGAATCGGCGGGCACAGATAATTGGCAGGGATATCCCAGAAATTAATCTTGTAGCATGTCTTCAGCAACGCCTGGTTAAGCGCACGAACCGCCTGCTCATCATGAAAATCAATAGTGGTTTGGCCGGAAAGGCTACTGCCAGTAAATGCCTCAAGTCCGGGCGACTGCGCCACTAAACGAGAAAAATCGTAGCCCTCTCGGTGTTGATTGCGGGGGTGTAACTTGGTGTTGGTGGCCATGGGTAAGTCTTTATTAAAGCGGGGGATAGATTCTAGTCGGGTCGCTCGCTTATCTCAAAACGCTTAATCCCCACCGGTAAAAAATCAGTGGGCAACATGCCCCCAAATCGCTACAGGGGTCAAAATCCTTTTCATCCTGTAACTCTAATAACCAATTTGAATCAAATGCAGGCCTCGCGACTTGACCATTACACCTCCCATGTAACATGCACCTCAATGTGAAATCCGGCTGCTCGAAGCTGAAGTATAGTCGCCCGAACATCGTCGGAACCAGCTTTTTTCCATTAATAATCGCGCGTAATAACATAGTGGGCTTCGCTATTTTTGCGGGTGGGCATAGGTAGGATTAATACTCTCCAGCCTTCCAAATTACTACAAAAAATAGGGTGCCTGTAATCACCCATCGCAAATGAGGTGGCGTCTGGTGCATATTCGATGGTCGAAATTGGAGAATATTTTGGTGTCCATTACATGACAGTCAGCTGTACCAACTCTGTACTGTGACACGGCAATTCTCTTTGATACTCTCTCATGCCACAAAAGACCTGGTAGTAAGGATTGCGGTTCCATTGCACAACAACTGCTTCTTCACTCAGATCTTCCAATTGCTTGAGAAGCAACAATCCAACCATCAAGCGTATTGGTTTACTCGGTGCATCTACAGTTTTTTGGTAATGAACTGAATAAGCTTCTTCAAAGTGATGCCAGGGTATGGCTGTGGATAATTTGAGTAGTGGATCATTTGGATCAAGCTGCAAAAGCAAGTCGGCTCCAAATAGGTTTGTTTGATGGAAAGTGCTACTTTAAGTGAGTATTTTTGTTAACCATTTCGACCAGAAAATAGTGCGCTATTTTACCATTTCCGGGCGAAATAATCACCAAAAAATATTAATATTATTTAATATTATCAGCTGGTTGGTCGGTTTTTCAGGGGTGACTAGGTAACATAATGGGAAGCGATGCAAATGCTCATCGCCCCAACCAAAAACGATTTGAATCACGTGGTGAAAGTCAGCTAATGACGTTGACCCGTTAACCCGAAGGTGACGCCAGATCATGGGACTCACGCCGCGAAGGGCGATCTTGATGGCATACGTTTTCATTCTGGGCAATACTCAACTCGATTAAACTTTGAGTATTGCCCAGACCGTAGCCACGGGAAAGGCTACGGGGAAATACACCCCATTTTTTATGTTCTCCGCCTTTAGGTCTGGGGAGGTTCAGATTATTGAAAACACGCGAATGCACGTTGATCTGAAAATTGAGGATCATGGATCGAAGCTGCATGCCCACCAATACTTTCTTCATCGTAGTTGGTATACGGAGGATTGCTGGCGTCAGAATAAGAAATCCCCAAAAGCGTTAAGGTGCTGGTGAAGCTGTTGTATGATGGATCTTCTTGCGTCAAAAATCCCCTAATCTTTGATTTTGAGATCTCAAATTGATTATCTAATAGCCAGTCGGCAATATCTTCTGCTGGCACTGACGGAAAGTCGTCCGCAACATCTGAGATCCCTCCGATAATACAAACGCTGTGCCCGCCAAAGTTCTTACCTATATAGAGCGCGTGACCCGCGCCCTGAGAATGTCCTCCATAGGCAGCATGATCCCAGTTGACAACGTCTTCATCAACGACTCCACTCGGAAAATAAAATTCTTGTGAAGAAAAGTGCTCGAATATTCTAACAATCCTTCGTTCAATGCTATCGGCCACGGGAACATCAATAATATCAGTCTCATCGGAACCTCTAATTTTTTCCAATCTGACTAAGCCAGCACAATCGTTTGTGTCAGTGTTCCCACCACACTCATGATGTCCATTAACAGGATAACGATTATGATAAGCTGGCTGTACAACGATGTACCCAGAGCTTAATGATTCTTCTAGAAAGGAACGTGCAGAGAACTCCGATGTGTCTTGATTAAATGGCCTGCCCCACGTACCACCCAAATGGAATAGGATTTTTTGAGGATGGAAGTTGTTGTTAGGAAATGCAACCACATGATAGCCAAACCCTCTGGAAGCATCTAGTCCGTTCGGTCCGAAAGTATCTCTTGCGGCCGCATCAATTCTTGAGGGTTGAATCGCACATAAGAAGCCATCCGATGATTGTAAAACGGAATCACAAAGAGAAGGACTAGGCTCAGGCTGAAAATAATCATAGGTAGCATCGGGAGAAAGATCAAACTTAAAATATCTATTCTTCACCCATTGGTTGGAAGGGTAGCTGTAAAGGGTACTCGACGAGTAACTCGAGACACTTATATTGAGGCGGACGCCGTCGTTTTGACCTTCTTTGACCATCACACGCGACAGGTTGGTAAAATCCGCCGCTTCGGATACGGTCACGCTCTTGGACGCACCGGCGTCAAGACCTTTGATACTATGCCAAGCTCCCCAGGAGCCTTTGTCACCAGAGTGAAGGCGAAGCCAGATCCTGCTGTTGCTTCCCGAGTATGTTGTCGACGGAGCAGACAACACGACTTGGTAAGTCGTCGGGATTGCTAGGTCTAGTTTATCGGAGCTGGGTCCTTGCCCGTGGACACTGGTAAGACCGGTGAACCCAGCGACCATGAAGATGGCAATAAATGAGAGAAATTTTGATTGTTTAAATTTGAAAATTTGTAAATTAGCCATTTTAATTTTCTCCTTTTTTATCCTGTTGTTATCTAAATTATTCAATTACGACTTTGAAAGTGCGATAAACATATTTCTTGATACGAGTATAGGAACTATAAATACCTTGTTTAGCTAGTCGGCCCTGAAAAAGCTCTAGCAGCAGATTTTTCAGGAAAACACACTAAAATAATGACTGTCAGCTAAAGTGTATTTTTTGTGGCCTAAAATTGCATTATTTTGCTTGAATGTATTTGTATTTTGCTCCATGGAAAAATGAACCAAAAAATGGCTATCAGCCATTTGTTTAGATTCCACGCAGTAGCTGCTATCAGCAGGTTGATGTGGTCACCTATTGCGCCTTTCAGGTAGTTTTTTGCTAACCTGAAGTCTGATTTTAAATGACCAATGATGCGTTCTATTGCGGCCTGTCTTTTGCATTGTTTTCGCTTTTTGTCTTTCGGTAACGGGTATCTTTCTTTAGCGCTTTTTTCGGCAATATAATTTGGGTTTCATTGACCTTGCTTTTGCCGCGATAGCCGCGGTCATACACACCTTGTTTAGCTGCTTTGCCTGAAACCACAAAAAATAAAAAAATCAGAAGCGCAAAACCAGAGGCTAAATCCCTCTTTTTTATTAACTTAACTGGTACACTTTTAGTGCGCCATTTGGTACATTTTCATTCCGCTATTGACAAAAGGTTCCAGGCTTATAACTATGATTCATTATTAGAGTCGTTATAGACGCTCTGAAACCTATTTTTGTAACATAGCCATTTAAATTATGTTACTAACAAGTTGAGTCGCAATGATGTGAGGAAAATCACAAACAAAACATAAAAATATTATTTTTTAGCAAACTTGGAAGATGTTGAGTATCGGTTGGCTTGATATGTTTCACCCAAAATTGAAAAAGGATTTGATTTTTTAGGCTATCACTTTAGCCTTGAACCAGTTGCAACTGGCATACCAGACGGTCAAAAGACACGTGGAGCATATAAACCGGCTTTATGAGCAACAGGGCAATAAAAAAGCCACCTCGAAAGAGATGGCTTTTGTCCTGGGCATTTATGTGTATTAGTTCCGATCTAATCTGACATGGGAAAAGGTGTCAGGTCCAACATTAATACATTTCTATGTTAAACACCAGCCATGACAAGGCCTGTTCTGTGCGAATGACTAATTTTTAAGCTGCAACTGGTAAATCAAACAGTCCACAAAAGTGAGATTTTCAGGGATATTTTTCAAAGGTGCCACTTCATTTGAAATATCATCATTTGTTGCTTTTTGATTGGGTGTTTTCTTGCTCAAAGATGAATGTGCTTTCGTTTCGTTATAGTATTTTTGATATTGACTAAGTTTTTTAGCTAAATCTTTGGTATTCCGTACAATACGTGATCCAAGAATTCTTGTCGGCAGAGTCCGATGCTTTTTACGCCCAGGGTTTATTCTTGTTTTACGAGAAAATAGGTTTCGGTAATTTCCTGCATAGCTTGTTGTCGTGTTTTAAAATTTTCATGATGCGCTAGTTCAGTCTTGCGTATTCCCCCATGAGCTTTTTCATGGGGGCGTTATTTCAACAATCACCCTTAGGTCTCATGAGGGCAGGACTGCGTCTTGGGTAATTTTTCCATCTTGATCCCCCGTTTTATGACACAATTTTACAAAACGTTGAGCTCCTTGAAAATCGGCATACATCAATAAAGAACCATCGGTTAATTTTACAGTCGAAAAAAGGATTACAATAACCGGATATAAAAAATAAGTGGGCTTGTGAAAAATGAAACCCGGTCGAGTGAGGGATTCTTTTCTCTTCAGCCAACGTCTACCAGCATCAAACTTCTACTTTTTTTGATAAAATTGATGCGTAAATTAGTACGCCGTCAAATTATGATTGATAGGTTCAGCGATCCGAGAAGTGGTTGGTCGCTAGGAGCGCTGTTCGAGAATAGTAGTCGTAGCGAGGGGAAGTCATTTTGAGGTAGATTTTTTGATCATTTGAGGCGAATAGTTATTCTATTTACGAAAATGATCGGAAAATATGACCAAAATGGTTTTCCCGCAGTAGATTACTCTATTCTCGGACAGCCTTCTAGGCACACCTCACTTGGAATAGGTGATGTGTTTATGTGAGTTACGACAAGCAGATTAATAAAATGGTAGCGATTCATTTTGGTGTGAATTTGCGAGAATTTTTTGTATCGACAGGGGGAAGTAATAATGAAGAAACATGGAAAAAATCGTAAACAGAAGCGGTTTCTTTGTTTTGTGTTGATT
>JAJFJI010000315.1 GCA_021774205.1 Nitrosomonas sp. | reverse complement strand
CCAACCGTCATCGCACCTTCAGCACCGCCTGTCTACATACAACAAGAACAGCCTCAACCTGTCCAGCCGCAATCCAATTACTGGTACCATTGTCAGGATCCGGAAGGCTACTATCCATATGTTAAAAATTGTCCAAGTGGCTGGATACCGGTTTCCCCACAACCACCTGCACAATAACGCAGTATGTGACCCCGACACGCACTCAGCGTTGGCTAATTCTCTAACTCCACCCTCTTTCTATGAGCTTCACCTGTCCTCTCTGCTGTATTTTAATGCTCGCCATACTGTCTTAATATCAACATGCTCATGACGAAGCAACAAGGTAATAGCAACTTCTTCAATAGCCGCATATAAACAGAACAAGGCGGCTATTCTGAAAGGCCAGTCAAGTAGCTCTGCAAAAAGTAAAATATAACTTACAACGGTTATAACCACAGCTACTTTTACGCTCCATGTGTGATAGCTGGTAAATGTGTAAAATTTAATAAACCCGATGAGGACTGGCAGCGTAAAGCTAAGCACAATAATAATAAAATAAATTTTCTCTCGCTGTATGATGTCCGGCCATAATATCCAGCCACAAATCGCCATCGTTGAATAGATTACAAAATCACCCCAACTATCAAGGTGCGAACCCATCTCGGTTATCTGGTTTAGTGTTCTAGCCAGAAAACCATCTAGCACATCGGTAAATACTGTAAACATTAATACGCCAATAAACCAGTATGGCTGCTGAGTAAGTGCAAAGTAAAACAACACCGGCGCCATCAATACCCGGATAAAACTAACCAAGTTAGGCAAATTGACTATTTGATCTTTAGGATGACTCATGCTTGTGCGTACTCCTTCAACTTGATATTTGCGGATACAGCGTTCACAAGATGCTTCAACACAAGGCGCAGCACGTAGACAATGGTTATCCCATTGGCAAGTGTTGCAACGTAGTGACGGGACATCTTGTGATCGTCCTGTGGGTTAGCTTTTTAGCGCCACTGGCGGCGTTAGGTCTCTTAGCAATGGAATAAACCATTGCCTGCGAGATCTGCCTTGCCAGTAACACTGAAAAGCTAACTGTATCCGTAAATATCAAGTTGAAGGAGTACCTGAAAAAATTAATAGGGCCGCTTACGTATACCCCAGAAATAGAGTACATGAGAAATTGTCAGCTCTAATATGATAAAAATAAAAACCAGCAGTATTACAGAAGAAATTTCAAGATTAAATATTTGCATCATTATGAATGCAGGGAAAAAAGATTCAGGCACTTGGTCAAGCAATGGTGCCGCACTGCTTGGCGCCATCGCCAGTCGACGCTTAATAAAACTGGACAAAAGATCACCAAGAATCGCGTACACAGCAACCAGAAGACCGGTCCCCGGAGAATAACCTAACAGCCATGCAGCAGCTGATGTGACAACGAATGCTGCAAAGATTCCCCGCCATGTTTTTGAGGGGCCAAATATTCGTTTGTTGTCTGGCAGCTTGTAACCGAAATCAACAGCAAGGTTAAATTCATCATTTAACAGCACTCGAATCAAGATTGGCGCGCCATTTGCGATTATAATTAAGAGCAGTAGCTGTAATAATTCAACTGTCACTGTATGGCTCAGAAATGAACTTACATGCAGTTTACATCTTACTTTAGGTAGCAAAAAACAAAAAAATTCAGAAAATCCATGTCCGGCACATCAATAAAAGTTCTGACTTACAACATTCACAAAGGATTCAGCATGGGCAATCTTCGGTTTGTCCTGCATGAGATAAAAGACTCATTACGCCATATTGATGCCGATGTGGTCTTTCTTCAAGAAATACACGGTGAGCGCAGCATTTCCAAAAAACGTTTTGA
Organism: Nitrosomonas sp.; assembly: GCA_021774205.1. GTDB lineage: Bacteria > Pseudomonadota > Gammaproteobacteria > Burkholderiales > Nitrosomonadaceae > Nitrosomonas. The sequence goes on along the minus strand of JAJFJI010000315.1, from coordinate 1,463 downwards.
TGACTGGCCAAATAACCGACAATTTGAATTTCTTGCGGACCAGGTCTGGCATCATCATGCTTATGGAAAAAACGCCATTTATAAATCCGGTCATCATGGTAACGCTATCTTAAGTAAATACCCCTTTGTTGAATGGGAAAACATCGACGTTTCGATGATGCAGTCAGCTAGTCGCAGTCTTTTACATGGCACGATACAGATCCCAGGTATCGAGCAGAAAATCCATATTATTTGTGTTCACCTGGGTCTGTTCGAGCGCGAAAGAGAACGCCAGCTATCAACGCTGGCTGGACGCATCAATTCCCATGTACCATATGATGAGCCACTGATTATTGCTGGCGACTTTAATGACTGGCGTGGTCGTGCTGAACACCACTTGCATCACGACTTGGATGTTAAGGAGGTTTTTAAAAATACCCACGGTTCTTATGCGCGCACCTTTCCTGCCTGGTTACCAATATTATCGATGGATCGTATTTATTTTCGCGGCCTTAATGTTGTCGATTGTAGCCATTTGTTCGGTCAGCCATGGCGCAGCATGTCTGATCACACACCATTGCTGGCCGAATTCAGACTAATTTAGTCACTTCTTTCGTATAAGAATATCCGAAAGGATAAAATTTTTCCTAATTGCCACTATTGTGGCGCCAATTTAAGTGGCTTATAATTACAATGCAACTCATTGATATATTATTAAGTTATAAATGGCTCGTAATAAAGTACAAGCTCATGCAAGTTATGCTAAAACGGGACCAGGAGCACAAGCTGTCCGGTTTTATTGAACTGGATGATACCTATCTGTGTGGTGAGTGTGCCGGTCTCCTAGCCTGGTCGCGGAGCGGCGGATAAAACACCATCCTGGGGAATCTAAAAAGCACGCTACGCGGCATCTATCATGCTATCAGACCAAAATATGCCCAGCGCTCTTTGGCTGAATTCCAGTACCGGTTTAATCGACGTTTAAACTTAAGCAATCTAATTCCCAGGTTTGTCTTCAATGCGTCGAGAAACCCCACTAATACCAGAGAGGCTCCTTAAGTTGAGCTTAGCTTAAGTTTAAGTGGTAATTAGGATTTTTTGCCTTGTAGTATAGGCGAGATAGTTTCAGGTGTAATCTATGATTATGAAAAAACCGTGAGCAGATACAGTTTGTTCTTGTTTCTGCTCACAGTTAATTTAGTAGTACTATTTCTATTGGTTTAATCGATTAATACAGCGGTGATTACCATTTTTTCTTATTACCATGCTCATCCACTACAAGATGCTTGGTTCCCTCAGGCAGAACCTGTAATGTTTTTAGAAATTCTATGATTGAATTGCGCTCATAATCGCTAAGCGTAGTCCAATTCTCGTAACTATCAATGGCATCCCCACGATGTGCTTCAACCGCTTGGCGCAAGGTTGAATACATGCCATGATGGAAATATGGCGCTTCATTGGCTGCACCCCAGAGCTTGCGTGTA
>JAJFJI010000314.1 GCA_021774205.1 Nitrosomonas sp. | reverse complement strand
TGGCTTGAAACTATCGTTAAAACCGACGCAACCGATGCTGCTGCAGGGAGGAGACGGTTTTTCACGCAAGGGGCCAGAACCGGAGCAGGCCAGTTATTACTACAGTGAACCACATTTGCAGGTTGCTGGCACATTATTTCGGCAGGGTAAGCCCGTGGCTGTTAGTGGAAGCGCTTGGCTAGATCACGAATGGTCCACTGCATACCTTGATCCAAATGCTGATGGATGGGATTGGGTTGGTGCTAATCTTGATGATGGTTCAGCACTAATGGCTTTTCAGATTCGCCTTAAGAATGGCGGAAAATTATGGGCCTATGCGGCGCTACGCGATGCGGCTGGCCATGTCACATTGTTTGAACCAGAACAGGTGGAATTTACGCCGCAACGCACCTGGCGATCCCCGCATACAGATGCCATTTATCCTGTCGCAATGCGCATTCGTACTGGCGAGACTGAATGGCTTCTTACGCCATTATTCGACGATCAAGAACTGGATTCGCGCCAGTCTACGGGTGCGGTTTATTGGGAAGGGGCGGTGACGCTCACTCGCGATGGTCAACCCGCAGGGCGTGGTTATCTGGAGCTAACGGGTTATGTCAGGCCGCTGGATATGTGAAGTTACGATGTTAAACCTAATATCCCCAGTTGACCGCGACAGTAATAAGTCATCTCATGAAAAGAAGACGCTATTTTTCACGATGACACGCACCTTTAAGGTGAGGAACGCGATGATGCTGATAGCACGCTGTTGTTTCTTTTTTGCTGCGTTGCAATTCGTTGTAATAACGCGTTATAGCGTCTCATTGCACCTTGCCAAAAAGAAACAACAACGCATGCTAAACACCACTCAACTGAGGATTTTAGGTGAAAAAATTATATAAACAAATGTTAGATATTGAAAAGATCATTGCTATCGCCATCGCTGCGGGTAAGGAAATCCTTGCGATTTATCAAAAAGATGACTTTGGTGAACGAGAAAAAAGTGATCATAGTCCGTTGACTGAAGCTGATGTTGCGTCTCATAAGTTAATTACGCAGCAGCTGCAAAAGCTCACACCTGATATTCCAGTCCTTTCTGAAGAGTCCGCTGTTATTCCGTGGGAAGTGCGCAAAACTTGGCATCGTTACTGGCTGATTGATCCGCTTGATGGGACTAAGGAGTTCATTAAACGTAACGGTGAGTTTACTGTGAATATTGCGCTCATTGATAATCATGAGCCAGTTCTTGGGGTGGTGCATGCGCCAGTTCTTGATACAACCTGGGTTGGTGAAAAAGAAGGGTCAGCGATCAAGATCCAGGCGGGGGAACAAAAAAAAATAAAAGTCATACACCACGTAACGGGTAAGCCGTGGAAGGTTGCTGGAAGCCGAACGCATGCAGGCGATAGTTTGAAGACATTTCTGGCAAATCTTGGTTCATACGAGTTAATTTCTATGGGAAGCTCGATTAAGCTTTGTCTGGTAGCGGAAGGTAAAGTGGATATTTATCCAAGGTTGGGACCTACATCCGAGTGGGATACAGCGGCAGCTCACGCGGTTGTTAATGCGGCAGGAGGGGAGGTGGTTATTGCTGAGAGTGGGCAGCCGATTTTATACAATACAAAAGATTCGCTACTGAATCCTCATTTTTTGGTGCAAGCAATAACACAAAAACAGCCTGGGTAATTTATGTAGCTTGGAAAGGTGTTGCCTGGCTAAATGTCCGTTATAAATTGGTCCAAATATATAAAAATCACTGATGACGAAATTCAATGTTAAGGGCGAGATGGAAGTGCTTGCATGAATCATAAAATAGAGGCGGTTCAGCAACAACTGAGAGAATTGCGCCAGGTAATTGAACAGCATAATTATAATTATTATGTGTTGGATAATCCTACTATTCCTGACACTGAGTACGACAGGATTTTTCATGAATTACAACAAATTGAACAACGCTTCCCTTGGCTTGTCACATCAGATTCACCAACACAACGCGTAGGTGCTCCGCCACTCAAAGCATTTTCGCAAGTGACGCATCGCACCCCAATGCTGTCACTCGGCAATGCCTTTGAAGATACTGACGTGGAAGCATTTGACCGGCGTATGCATGATGATCTGAGTGTGGATTATGTTGAGTATGCGGTAGCGCCAAAATTTGATGGGCTGGCTGTTAGTCTTAGTTATGAAAACGGCGTCTTCATGACGGGCGCTACTCGGGGTGATGGCTATACGGGTGAGGATATCACGCTGAATTTACGTACTATCAAAGCAATTCCATTGCATTTGACTGCTGATCATATCCCAGCATTGCTGGAAGTACGTGGTGAGGTTTTGATGTTAAAGGCTGATTTTGTAAGACTTAACCAGCAGCAGCGTGAGAAAGGCGAAAAGGAGTTTGCCAACCCGCGTAATGCGGCGGCGGGTTCATTGCGTCAGCTTAATTCCGGTATTACATCAAAGCGGCGACTTACTTTTTTTGCGTATGGTATCGGTGTGAGTGAAGGCGATGTCGTCCCCACGGATAAACACAGTCACATAATGGAATTCCTTGCTGCATTGCATTTTCCAGTTGCGCGGGAGTGTAGGGTTGTAAAGGGTCTGGGTGCACTACGAAAGTATTATCATGAAGTGGGTGTGCAGCGTGACCAACTGCCCTACGAAATAGACGGCGTGGTCTATAAAGTCAATTTATTGGCGCAACAAGAAAAACTGGGGTTTGTTTCGCGTGCGCCGCGTTTTGCTCTTGCGCATAAGTTTCCAGCTCAGGAGGCGGTCACTGAATTACTTGAAATTGATGTGCAAGTTGGCAGAACCGGTGCCTTAACCCCTGTCGCGCGGTTGAAGCCGGTATCTGTCGGTGGGGTAACGGTAACCAATGCGTCATTACATAATGCGGATGAAATCAAACGTAAGAATATTATGATTCGTGATAGCGTGGTGGTGCGGCGAGCTGGTGATGTGATTCCAGAAGTGGTGTCAGTAGTGCTGGAGAAACGGCCGCCAAATGCAAAACCGTTTGTTATGCCGGATCATTGTCCAGTTTGTGGTGCGAAAGCCGTGCTGTTGCCGGGAGAAACGGTGATACGTTGTATTGGCGGTCTTTTTTGTCCCGCACAACAAAAACAGGCGATTATGCATTTTGCGTCACGTCGTGCGATGGATATTGAAGGGTTGGGGGGGAAACTGGTGGCACAACTGGTGGATAATGCAATTATTAGGACGCCTGCGGATCTTTACAAATTAGGTCTTTCAGCACTTTCCGGCTTGGCGCGTATGGCGGAAAAATCGGCAAGCAATATTGTAGCGGCGATCGAAGAAAGTAAACATACCACGTTGGCACGTTTTATTTATGCATTGGGTATTCGTAATGTCGGTGAAACGACGGCAAAAGAATTGGCGCGTAATTTTGATAGCTTGGATCGATTGATGGATGTGGACATTGAGACTTTGCAGCAAGTGCCGGATATTGGCCCCATTGTAGCTCAGAGTGTTGTTGATTTTTTTTCTGAGCCGCATAATCGTGAAGTTATTGAACAATTGCGTTTTTGTGGCATACGTTGGGTGGAAAACTCAAATCAACCAGATGAACCTGTTAATCATCTCACGCTAACCGGAAAAACTTTTGTTCTGACAGGGGTACTGCCACACATGACCCGGGATGAAGCCAGAGAGAAAATTGAAAAACTGGGTGGAAAAGTAACCGGCAGTGTTTCGTCAAAAACTGATTATGTAATAGCCGGTACTGATCCGGGTAGCAAGTATGATAAAGCGGTTAAATTTGGGGTAAAGCTTCTCGATGAAGCTGGCTTGTTACAATTACTTCATTAACATTTTTTTATCCAATGCCTGAAATTTCATGACACGGATGCTTTCTTACAAAGAAGCAAAACATTTTTTCGATACAGCTGAACAAATATATTCTGCTGCCACTGTTTTAGAAGCGGTCAATCAGATGGCTGTAAAAATTTCTGAAACGATGTCCAATCAATATCCTTTAATTTTAAGTGTAATGGGCGGCGCAGTCGTTTTTACTGGTCATCTTCTGCCGCAGCTTCAATTTCCATTGAGTTTTGATTATCTGCATGTCACTCGCTATCAGAATGCCACACAAGGTGGACAGATTAGCTGGAAAGTGTTTCCACAAGAAAATTTGAAAGGGCGGGTAGTGTTGGTGTTGGATGACATACTTGACGAAGGAATAACACTTGCGGCAATTCGTGAATATGTGATGAATTGTGGCGCAAAAGCATTTTATAGCGCCGTCCTTGCCGACAAAGACATAGGTAGGTCCAAGCCGCTCCAAGCTGATTTTGTTGGTTTGATGTTACCGAACCGCTATGTTTTTGGTTTTGGCATGGATATAAAAGGTGCTTGGAGAAACTTGCCTGCCATCTATGCAGTAAAAGACATGAGTATGGAATGAGAGAAGACTGAAGTCTCAACGTCTACGGCTTCTCATTGGCTAATGCATCAATCGCCAGTTGACGGATGTCAACGGCCTTTCCCTGATTAATAATAACAAAGTCTGGGTTATCCGGTTTCAGATATTCCAGTCCGTGTTCTCTTCCAGAAGCAAGAAAATTATTGATGGCTATTTTATAAATTTTGCCTGGATTAATTGGATGATCGTTAATGTGCCAGATGCCACTATTTAGCCGAGTTCCGGTTGATTGCTGATTGCCACCAGTATTTGGGTTTTTTATTCGTTGGTTAAGTATTTTTATCAGCAAGTTGCCTTTAATCGTGGCTAATTGCACATGACCGCCAAAGGGCAGCACGCGAATGATGTCGTAAACAGTAATTTTTCCTGGTGGCAAAATGTCATCTATACGGATTAAGCCACTATTGTAGATAGAAAGCTCAGCTTTTGGGTATGGGGCGAGCATACTTTTGGCGATTAGTTTTGTTAGATTTGTTTGGCCACTCTGCACATTGGATTCCAGTCCATCCAGCGCCACGGTTGTCGTTGTGACCACATCTTCGGCTTCGAAGCCTTGTTTACGGAAAGCGTCAAAAGCGATGTTTACCCATTTGTCGACCACTGTTTTCACTGCGGTATTTTCAGCTAGGTTGTTATTGATTGGCACAAATCTGGGTTTGATTTCGGTTTTTCCTGTAGTCGGATCAAAATATAGGTCAATAACATAAACTGAGCGCACATTGGCATCTCCCTTGAGCAGCGGTGTAAAGTTACCACGCCAGCGCTGGAAATTAATATGATCATGGCCACCTAGCAGCAATCCGATTTGTGGGTATGTTTGCAGTAGGGTCACATCATCATCAATAGCCTGATGAGTAAGTGCAATAATAAAATCTGCTTGACCGGCAAGCTGCTCAACCTGTTTGCCGGCAGTAATCAGTGGGTCTGTGTAAAGAACGTAATCGGGTTTATTCGCCGCAAGGGTTAAACCAAACAAGCCAATTCTGAATGTTTTTTTATGCTTCTGATCGGTAACTGGAATGACAATATTCTGTTTTACGCCATCATAAGGTTTGCCGTCTTCACTAAATACATTGCTGGAGACCCAGGTAAATTTTACCTCTTTCATGCGTTGCCGGAATTGACTTTCTTTAAGGTCAAATTCGTGGTTGCCAAACGTAGCGTAATCAAGTCCAAAGTGATTTAACACATCAACCATCTGCCGCCCGGCCAGTTGATCGCCATCATACTGTGCAGTGCCAATAGCTGAAGGGCTGAAGAGATCCCCGCCCAGCGTGGTAATGGTGTTGGGGTTGCGTGCCAATAGCTGGTTACGTAACGTTGCTACCCGCGCAATACCACCCTCTTTGCCGCCGCTGACCGGCGTGATTTCATAAATATCATTAAAATGAAGAATGGTTACATGGATCCTATTGTCTTCAACAAGTGTGGAAGGCGTTGTTGTACATGCGATAAACGTAAAAATAATGGTGACGGATAGCAGTAGGGCCAGTATTTTTTTCACGATAACTTCCTGTGGTATAAGGTTTTATTTCGGATCTAGTGTGGCATGTGTTTGTTCAGGATAGGTTAATGTTAGCTCATGTATTATGTTACTAATTCTGAGGGTAAAGCATTGGAGCAATTCATGGACACCGTGAAGCGATATTTGGTTTTTGCAGTATTACTTACAATATTTATTGTTCCTATATCCGGGTGCTCTGTATTTATGGCAGCGGAACAGCCTGCTGCAAAAAATATTGAATTATTTAAAACCGGAACATCCAGAGAAGTGCTGTTGGCTGAATTTGGGCAACCGTTAATTAGTGAAGAAACAGACGGGAAGAAGGTAGAAATATTTACGTTTATCCAGGGGTATAGCAAGTTAGCAAAGACGGGACGCGTTATTTTTCATAGTGCAGCGGACGTCTTTACACTAGGATTGTGGGAGATTGTTGGCACACCTACGGAAATATATTTTAACGGAAATGAAATGGCTTTTCATGTCAGTTATGATGAAAATGACCATCTTGATGAGGTGAATGTTATAACATTGAAATAAAGAAATAAACTAACGGTATACACGCTTAACTGATGCGACTATTAAGCAACTCAATTCTACGAGTTGGTTCTCTCTGTCATTAGATGCCGCATAACGAATCACCTCGGTACAACTTTGATTGAGCATTGCGTTTAAACCTTGGTCTTCTCCAGCGCGTAAATCAGTTCGAATGCCAATTAGCTTCTTGCCTTTTGAAAAAGCATAACCGCATTCAAAGCAGGTTCCCGAATCACTGTCTGGTCCGTCCAGTATCGCTACTAACACATCACTTGTATCAATTCCATTGAGGCAAATCTGCTGCACTTTGGCAAAATCAAAGCCGCCATTGATATAAGCCTTTTCTGATTCTATTTGCGGAAGGAAAATTTCAATTTTCGGGTCTTGCTCGACAATAGTATTAGCTAAGCTTTGATTCCAGATTCGCTCTGCTTGTGTAAAAAGTGGTGCTGCAAAATAAATTTTTATAGTCATTATGAGCAAACCTTACTGAGCATAAAAATGCTCACATTTGGCTAAGTTTAGGTTTAACAGGCGCTATCTAACTGTGCTTCTTAGGATGATTGACGCTGATAGAGCCCAATTAATTCAGTGTTTGCAATAATGTGGCCTTGCATCGCTTTTTCCAGTACAGCCTTTGTGGGGATTTGCAGATCAGGTAACACAGTATCCAGCGCCATCATAATTTTCTCCTGATTTTTAGTCAGTAGTTTGCCTGCCTATTTATACTGCGGAAGAATGCAATTGCTATAATTCTTTCACCAGCCTATCGTAGCGGCTATTATTTAACTTGGAGGAATGTCGGCGTCGAGGGTAAATGTTTCATCCACTTCCCCATTAATTCGTACCGTGTATGTGCCGGCGGGGAGTCCGGAAACGTCAAGCGCGAAAGTTGATTCGAATGGATCAATCATGGCAATACAACTTTCCGCGGGACCGAGCGCAGTCTCTGCGAGTACCACGATAAAAAGGTTATCTTTTCTTGAAATGGCCGGTGTTAGTAA
>JAJFJI010000313.1 GCA_021774205.1 Nitrosomonas sp. | reverse complement strand
AATTGCTACCGCTTTGGCACATTCAAACCGTGCATGTGGCACTACCGCACACGGCTTTCCGATGTTCTTCACACCGAGCAAGGCATGCACCGCTTTCCAGCCAGCCGTTGCCGGAACCTTCTTATATAGCCCATTATATATTCGTTCTAGCGATAAAAAATGCTATCCATATTTATGTTTACATCCTCTCAAAAGATGTAAATAACGCTAGTGTAAAAAAGCATGGAAACGGTATTTTTATTTGTTGCTAACCGTGGCGTATGACACAATAGTTCCAAGTTTGCCGCCACTTGTACAAAACACTACATAGATTCTCCGTTTTTTACATTTTATGTGCAAAGGGATTTAAAGCTTAAACCCTAGGCCTAGGCTCTATCACGTAAACACCATTCAATTGAGGTTTTTAGGATGAAACGAATAAAGCTGTTTTTTTGTTTAATCATTTTAGCGTTATTCTCAAATTCTGCGCATGCAGACACATTTAGTCGAGTACTCAAATCGGGTGAATTGCGTGTTGGTGTTTCGCTATCAGAACCATGGGCCATGAAAGATAAAGAAGGTAGTTTTACAGGTTTTGAGATTCAAATAGCTGAACAACTTGCTAAAGATATGGGTGTTCAGCTTAAATTGACAGTGACTGAATGGGAAGATTTAATCAACACTTTAGTGGCAAAAAAAGTTGATATTATTATTGCAGGACTCGCAATTACCCCGAGCCGAGCGCTGCGTATTAATTTTTCCAATGCTTATGCAAATAGCGGTATTGGAATTGCGGCTTCTATTGCTAAAACTAAGCATAAAGACTCGCTCAATGACCTGAACAACCCAAAAGTAACGATAGGCGTAGTTTCAAATACAGTTTCTGAAAAATTAGCAGAAAGAACTTTTAATCATGCGCAAATAAAATCTTTTATAAAAACTGAAGATGCAAAAAATGCAGTCATCGAAGGAAAAATTCATGCATTAATATCATCATCACCCATACCGCATTTTTTAGCTTTAGAACACCCAGAAAAAATTGATGTGCCTATAGACAAGCCTCTACTTGGTTATAAAGCAGGCATGGCTGTTAATAAAGGCGAACAGGAATTTTTAAATTACTTAAACGCATGGATAACCGCCCGTGATGCAGAAGGTTGGCTTTCAGCCAGACATAAATTTTGGTTTAAGTCATTAGATTGGAAGAATGAATATGATGATGCAAACACAACAAATCTCCAATATTAATACCGACGTATTAACATGTGCATACCGATTAGCATTGGCATTATTTTTGTTAGTATCTTCAATCGTTATCGCAGACTCGACGTTAAAATTGGATTTTCCTGACGAATTCTACCTCCAGTCTACTGACAAAAAGTTATCGCGGGATAGCCAGACATATCACGCTGATAAGGAGGAACCGAAATGGCGAAAACCGGCAAGCTCAGCATCACCAACAGTACGCTGGGGCGCCAAATCAATCTATGAAGAAAACAAACAATCGGAACCGTTAGTTGGCACTCAAGGCACTGGCCAATCAGCTGAGACCATCTATTTAGCCCCCCAGCTTGAATTACGTTTCTGACTTAAACCACTTCTGCCTTCCGAAGCCGTGCACAACCTGTTACACATTCTTACAGAGTCGTTCGTGCTGCACTTTCAGCGTCAGTCGGATCTGATTTTCCTTAATCAATCGACCAAACCTTGTGACTAAAACCGATACACGCCCATAATGACTCATACCAAAATGTTCTGCAATCTCGTTTAACGGCAATCCCACCAATTTCGGGCAACAATAAATAGCTGCGGATCACGCAACATTCTTCTTTCCACGCGCCCGAGTCACTCGCAAAGTATTCACCTAGGACAGAGCAAACACAATCGAAGCTGCATGCATAACAGTTAGGCATCGAAGGAACAGAATTCAATCTCTGCACTTTTGATATATCGGGATCTATAGGTAACTTAGCGCGTATATATTCCAGAAAATTATTGCCGTCTAGAGCAGGCAGGCATTTCTTATTATTGTAGAATATTCAAATCTCTTCATCTATACCTGCTTCCACAAAGGCACCATAACAATCTTGTTGCTGATGATTTCCAACCTTATTCAATAAAAATTTTGTCTGCAATCACTCCGGAGTTGATTCAACCTAAATTCCTCAGTTGAGTGATGTTTAGCGTGCGTTGTTGTTTCTTTTTAGCAAGGCGCAATGAGACGGTATAACTCGTTATGTCAACGAATTGCAACGCAGCCAAAAAGAAACAACAGCGTGCTATCAGCAACATCGCGTTCCGCACCCTAAAAATGCGTGTCATCGTGGAAAATATGCGTCTTCTTTTCATGAGATGACTTATTTCTGTCGCGGTCAACTGACGATTTTAGGTTAAATACCCATATATGCCCGGAAACTGGACCATTGATATTCCTTCAGCTAAATGCGTTAGTCCTGCTACAACTAGATTAAGGTAGATATGCAAGCTGACATTTAAATGCCGCATTATCCCCTGAGGGCGCCTTCGGGTATATGCAGCAATACTTGTCAATCATTCTCACCATTTAATGCCTTGACCGTAAGAGCTGGCTTGGTCAATAAGGTAATGCACTAAATGACAGAAGTTATTTCTTGATTGTAATGAAAATAAGGCAGAGAAAAGCCATTAATTATGCTGCTAGCTCACTGAAAGCAGCCGTACTTGCATGTAATAAGATGTCGGCATGAAAACTTGTTTAATATATGAAGTGGCGTCAACTAATCGTCATCTGAGCAAGTTACGGAGTTAATGCTAATGACTAAGATAAAACTTTTTTTTTCGCTATTTGCAATTGTTTGGCCGAGTATTGTCTGCGCGCAACTCAAAATTCAGTTGCTTGACCAAGATAATCAACCAGTTAGTCAAGCAGTGATCAGTATCCCCTCAGAAACCGTATCAAATCCCCCCGCGCAAGAAGCAGTTATGGATCAAATTAACAGGCAGTTTGTACCCCATGTTTTAACAATTAATCGAGGACAATTTGTCTCGTTTCCAAATGGTGACAATATTCGTCATCATGTTTATAGTTTTTCAAACCCAAAGTCATTTGAAATCAAGCTATACAGAGGTACACCTACTTCACCAGGCTTATTTGACAAACCTGGAATTGTGATTCTAGGCTGCAACATTCATGATCATATGGTTGGTTATATTTATGTGGCTGATAACGAGATGACTGCTGTAACAGATGAAAACGGCATGGTGGCTCTTAATGCACAAGCCCCTGATGAAATAAAAATATGGCATTCACGATTATCGGAAAGTGCAGACAAGATCATCTCAAAGCCGCTCGAAAAAAAGAATGACAAGGGTGTGTGGCAAGTAACAACAAATTTACAACCGTTGATTATCAAGCAACCAAGAAAATTTAAAGCAAGGTTTAAATAAATTGGCGTCACGGACATTAAATTACAGCATATTTAAACTGGTTGGCGGGCTGTTAAGCTTGACTACCTGCGCCATACTTATTGCAGTTTGGGTGTCAACAACAAATCATGCCAGAACTCAAGTCACACAGGGTTTGGATATAGGGCAAAATATTTTCACTCAAGTGTTAGCTAGCCGGGAAAGTCGGCTATATAACTCTGCAGAAGTATTGACTGCTGACTTTGGTTTCATTCAGTCAGTTGCCTCACGAGATAAAGCAACGATAACCAGCGTATTATTTAACCATGGTGAGCGTATTTCCGCTGATTTAATGGCGTTGTTGAAGCTTGATGGAAGTGTGGTATCCAGCACATCTAATGATCTTGATAGTAATGATGCTTTTCTTGGTAAAGCGCTGATCGGGGCGGCCATTAGTGATGGTGGCGCGGTAGCTATTTTGGAGATTGGCAAGAAGCTGTATCAGGTTATTTTGCTAACTGTGGATGCGCCTGTTCCTATTGCAATTGCGGTAGTCGGATTTGAAATCAATAAAGCATTGATCGAAGAGCTGACAACCATCACAAAATTACATACCACAATTGAGTCACGCTCTGCTAACGGCGAAAAATTGGCCATCAGTTCATTACCTGGAAGTGAGCTGGATAACGTTTATAAAAGCGTTTCGCAAGAACTGAATATTCCGAGATTACCTTTTGCGCGTGATAATAGATTTTTTTCTAAACGTTTTTTGATATCTGAACTGGCGGATAGACAAGTATGGATAATTTTATCTGAGGACCTGAATGAGTTATTTGCTGAATTTAATTTATTACAGCTTGAAATAACTTTCATCACAGTGCTATCTATCGCGCTGGCCCTGCTTATGGG
>JAJFJI010000312.1 GCA_021774205.1 Nitrosomonas sp. | reverse complement strand
GATTGTCCCAAACAGTGGAATATCCGGAGCAACATTTAATCCCATTGCCATTTGCAGTGCTTTTTTATTAACGGCTTTATTCGATAGCTTCTTGCTGGTATAGGTCCGTGGAATATGTGGATCACTGGTGGGATCCCATTCGGTCGTATCAATGCCATTGATGATGCCACTGACATTTTCTCCGCGTGTCGAAAGTAATCCTTGCATGCCAAAGCCTAGTAGCTCGGACTGAATTTCTTTTGCATAGCTGGGACTGACGGTAGAAATATGATTGCAATAATAAAGTCCTGCTTTTAGAAATGATATATTGCCATAATATTCTAGGCCATGCATGTTAAAGCTGTCTGAAGGCAATCCAAGCTGCGCGACGCTTCCGGGTGGAAAAATACCTTGGAAGGCCAGATTATGTATCGTCATTAGGGACGCGGCTTTTTCTCCCGAATGAAAATTCAGATAGGCTGGGACGAGCCCGCTTTGCCAATCGTTGCAGTGAACAATATGCGGATACCAGACAAGTGGGCTGGCGTCGCTTGCCAGAATCGCGCCAATTTTTGACAACAAGCCAAAACGCAATCCATTGTCCGGCCAATCCTGTCCAGACTCATCTAAATAGGGTCCGCCTTCTCGTTGATACAATCCAGGGCAATCAATGATAAATACTGGAACATTGGTCGATGCGTTGACGGGTAGTTTTGCAGACAGCAGGGTAGCCGGGGGAAATTGAGACAGCGTGTCGAATTTTGCTATCTTGCGTTTGTATTTAAGTCCCGATAGGACATGCGGATAGCCCGGAATAAGCAGACGCACATCAACACGTAACGCGCGTAATGCCGCCGGTAATGCCGCGCTGACATCACCCAGGCCACCTGTTTTGCTTAGTGGGTAGACTTCAGGCGTAACAAATAAAACGCGAAGATCGAGGCGTGAAGAAGTAGATGGCATCAGCTAATGGTACGATAAACAATTTAGAGGCAAAAAGTAAAAAAGTTGACTTTAATTTGGGTATTTCTGAAATCCGAATGAGGCGGCATTTTACCCGAATGTGAATGTCTTGTAGCAGGATTGCTCTTAAATTGTGATTTTTTCATCGTATTTTTTCAGCATTTTTGATCGCGCTTCATTCAGAATTTCCTCAACGTAAGCTTGCTACGCTTGAGATTCCAAATCTATACCGGTGCCGAGTTTAAGCTAATCTATTGGTTCTCCTTGAAATAATTCATTAAACCGTTTGTTGAAGCATCGTGAGAATTAGCTGATTCTGTTTGGTCAAGTTCAGAAAGAATTTTTCCGGCGAGTTGTTTTCCCAGCTCTACTCCCCATTGGTCGAACGGATTGATATCCCAGATGACACTTTGGACAAAAACCTTATGCTCATAAAGCGCGATTAGCGAACCAAGGGTTTTCGGGTCCAACTTTTTGAACAGGATGGACGTCGTCGGGTGATTTCCTGGAAAAATTTTGTGAGGTAGCAATGCTTCTAGTGATGCTTCCGGTATTTTTTGTGATATTAGTTCATTGCGAACTTCACTTTGATTTTTTCCCCGCATCATCGCTTCTGTTTGCGCAAAAAAATTGGCCAGTAACAAACGGTGATGATTGCCAATTGGGTGTTGGCTCTGACACGGCGCCAGAAAATCTGCGGAAACGGTTTGTGTGCCTTGATGAAGTAACTGATAGAAAGCATGCTGGCCATTGGTTCCCGGTTCTCCCCACACGACGGGGCTGGTACTATAATCGATTACCTCGCCGTCGCGGGTAATGCGTTTGCCATTACTTTCCATTTCCAACTGTTGCAGATAAGCCGGAAAACGGTGCAGGTACTGATCGTATGGTAGTATCGCGTGTGTTGTAGCGCTAAAGAAGTTGATTTGCCAGATGCCAATCAGACCAAGCATGACCGGTAAATTCTTTTCCAGTGGCGCTGTCATAAAATGCTGATCCATTTCTCTGGCACCGGCAAGTAGCGAATAGAAATTATCCATCCCAACGGCCATTGCGATCGGCAAGCCAATCGCTGACCACAATGAGTACCGGCCACCCACCCAATCCCAGAACTGGAACATATTCTCAGCATCAATGCCAAATTTTTCCACGGCTGACTGATTTGTGGAAACTGCAACAAAATGAATGGCAATATCTTTTTCCTTACCGCCATGCGCAAGAAACCAATGCCGCGCAGAATGTGCATTGGTGATGGTTTCCTGGGTGGTGAAAGTTTTTGAAGCGATAATAAAAAGTGTCGTGGCAGGATCAAGTTGTTTGAGTGTCTCTGAAAGCTGCGCGCCATCGATATTTGAGACAAAGTGTACTGAAAGATGCGGAGAGCCATAGGATTTTAATGCTTCTGTCACCATTACTGGCCCAAGATCGGATCCGCCAATTCCTATATTAACAACATCGGTAAAAGCTTTTTCTGAGTAGCCCTTTTTTTCACCGTTTCGGACGGCATCAGAGAAACGCGCCATTTGTTGTAATACTTGTTTTACCTCGGGTATAACATCGACGCCATCCACGATGACAGCATGTTCCGCACGTAAAGCAATATGCAGTGCGGCACGATGTTCAGTATTATTAATTTTTTCTCCTGAAAACATCCGGGACATCGAATTTTCCAGGCGCTGTTGACGAGCAAGCGCCAATAGCAAGTTGATGGTTTTCTCATTAACCGGTTGCTTTGCATAATCAAGCAAAATATCGTTAAATAAGAGAGAGAATTTGTTAAAGCGATGTGAATCCTGCTTGAATAATTCGCGCAAATGCTGTTGCGCCATAATAGGCTGATGTGCCTGCAAAGCGAGCCAGGCGGGTGACTGAGTGAGTGTAGACATATTTTTAATTATTTATAAAACTTTTTTCACAAGCGTTCAAAAATTGCAGCAATCCCTTGGCCGCCGCCAATACACATTGTCACCAATGCATAGCGTCCACCAATTCGATGTAGTTCATACATTGCCTTGATAGTTAGAATGCATCCTGTCGCGCCGATTGGATGTCCTAATGCAACGGCGCCGCCATTCGGGTTGGTTTTGGCCGGGTCGAAGTCAAGTTCCTTTGCGACAGCACATGCCTGAACGGCAAAGGCTTCGTTAGACTCAATCACATCGATATCTGCAATTTTAAGATTAGCACGTTGTAGTGCATGATGGACTGCTGGTACTGGGCCCATTCCCATATATTTAGGGTCAACGCCAGCGTGGCCATAAGATACCAACCGTGCCATCGGTTGCAAGCCTTTATTTTCTGCAGTGCCACGATCCATGAGTACCACGGCGGCAGCACTGTCATTGATACCAGAAGCGTTCCCCGCGGTAACCGTCCCATTTTTTTGAAATACGGCGCGTAATTTCGCCAACCCTTCGATACCCATATTTTCACGCGGATGCTCATCAATTTCAAAAACGAAGGTTTCTTTGCGGGTCGGAATTTCTACAGGTAAGATTTGTTCCTTAAAATAGCCGTTTTTTATCGCATTCATCGCACGAGTGTGACTCTCAAGCGCATACTGATCTTGCTTTTCCCGGCTGATGTCCCATTTTGTTGCGATGTTTTCTGCGGTAATGCCCATATGTGCACTATCAAACGGATCCGTTAACGCACCGACCATCATATCCACTGTTTCGCCATTATTCATGCGTTGTCCCCAACGCAATGCCGGCAACAAGTAGCCGCTGCGGCTCATGGATTCTACGCCACCAGCGACCGCTGTATTGGTATCACCCAGAAGTACACTTTGTGCGGCAGAGATAATTGCCTGTAAGCCACTGCCACATATTCGATTCAACGTCAAAGCAGCCGTATGCTGCGGAAGGCCGCCATTGATACAAGCGACGCGCGCAAGATACATGTCTCGCGGCTCGCTATGGATCACATTACCGAAAACCACGTGTCCAACTTCATCTGGGTCGATACTGGCGCGATCAACGGCTTCCCGCACAACTTTGGCGGCCAGGTCCGCAGGTGCAATATCTTTAAGCGCCCCGCCATAATCGCCAATGGCGGTGCGTACACCGCTTAAAATCACTACTTCTCGTTTATTCATCAATATTTTTCTGATTTATTTATGGAACTATTCAGCTTACCCCTAATATCCGTCATTTCGATGTTACAAAATGATCATTTACATGTGTAAATTCACATTTTATTCGTTGGGCTGCTGGATGTCCGCTCACATACACCAGCCCCAATGCACCTGCAGTGACTCGAGAAGTGCAACCTGGATAGATTCAGCGCATGAGTGACAGCACGATTGGTTACAAACCCACAAAGCTAGGACGGTCGATCCATACGTTGCATACATCTTGGCTCAGCAACATGCGTTTGGTACTTGATGTTGAAGTGCAAAGTGGCCGCATGCTGCCAAACATTGCTTGCCCCGCCTGCGACAGCTGATATCTGGACTCTTTTCTGTAATGGTTTAATAAAGTTGGAAGAGTAAAGAATATTATATTCATAAATTTATGACATCTAATCAAATTCCCCTTTAATTTTTTCTATAACACGCTTGTCGACATGTTTTTCAAACGCTATGGTAGCCGCATTAAGCGTAACTGCAATAATTATTCCGGTGAACATCACACCCACAAATGCAATAAGAACAGATAGTATCCTTGATATTTTTTTTAAAGGGAAAAAATCACCATAACCCACTGTTGTTGCCGTTATAAAGGACCAATATAGTGCGTCAAAGTGACTCCATCTTTCAATTCGGCCAACTAATTGGCCCAACATGACAATGATGAGGCATAAGAAAAGCAACAGTGGAAAAATCAGATAAATAACCCAGAAAAATAATTGAATAAAATCAAGAGTAAATTCCATACGTTATTGTCCTGTTTTAAGAAGACAATTACCAGACGCCAATTTGCAAATTAACACGTTTTTATTCAGTCCACACCATACCCTTAAAAGCGAGTTTTTGGTCGCTGCATGTTTTCCTTCATAGATTGAATGATAACGTAGAAGGCAGGGATTAAAATCGTTCCAATAATTGCTGAAACCAACATTCCTCCAAAAACAACCGTTCCTAATGACTGGCGACTTTCTGCGCCTGCGCCTGATGCGATGACTAAAGGTAGTACACCGAGAATGAAGGAAATTGCGGTCATCATGACTGCTCGAAAACGAAGTCGGGCAGACTTGATGGCTGCTTCAGTTATCGACAACCCACTCTCTCTTTGCACTTTGGCAAACTCAACGATAAGGATTGCATTTTTCGATGCCATACCGACCAGCATGACGAGACCGATCTGAGCGTAAATATCCAGGACATTTCCCATTCCCCACATCATCATAAGTGCGCCTGCTAATGCAATCGGAACAGAAAGGATCACTCCCCAAGGAATAGACCAGCTTTCATATTGGGCAACTAGAAACAAAAAAACAAAAATTAAAGCCAGGCCAAATATGATGGGTAACTGAGAACCTGTCTTAACTTCTTGGAATGACATGCCAGACCATTCAAACCCCGTGCCATCAGGGAGTACCTGTTTTGCCAGTTGTTCCATTGCAGCAATGCCCTGTCCGGAACTTAATCCGGGACCTGGACTTCCATTGATTTGTGCAGAACGATACATATTAAACCGTGCGAGTGTTTCAGGGCCCAGCATCGAGGATGTTTTTGTCAATGTCCGAAGGGGGACCATAACACCCTCCGAACTTCTCACATAAATACGTCCGATATCATCAGCATTGTCCCGATAAGGTGTTTCGGCTTGAAGGATTACCCGATAGACCCGGCCAAACTTACTAAAATCGTTGACATAAAGAGAACCCAGTTGTGTCTGCAAGCTTGAAAATATTTCCTGCACGGGAATACCCAGTGCTTTTGCCTGCAGACGATCTACTTCCAGCCTTACCTGTGGAACATCCGCGCGAAACGTACTGTACACATTTTGCAAATGAGCATCCTGATTGGCTTCAATTAAAAAGCCGCGCATTGCCGCAGAAAGATCCCGTGGATCGCCGCCTCTTTTGTCCTGGAGTTGAAATTCAAATCCTCCGGTATTGCCTAAGCCACTGATAGGTGGAGGGGTGAAAGCGATCAAATTGGCGCCGGGAATTTTTGCCATCATGCCCCATATCTGGGCTACAAGCGCATCGCTGGATAGCACAGGAGATGTGCGCTCATCCCAAGGTTTTAGAATACTGATTACCATTCCCGAATTTGATTTGGTACCGCTCAATAACCCAGTTCCTGCAAAAGAAACTATATTTTCCATACCTGGAAGGCTGGAGAGCAACGCTTCGACTTGTTTGACCACACTATCGGTTCTGTTCAAAGAAGCGCCATCAGGCAGCTGGATATCCACAAAAATAGTGCCTTGATCCTCCTGGGGAATAAATCCTGTCGGCGTATTCTTGAATACCCAATATGCGCCGCCTGTAATGATTAGAAAAATTAGTGCTGTCAGTACTAATCGCCTTACGACAATTTTTACACAAAACATATAACCTTCGGTGACTCCTCCAAAGATCTTTTCAAACCAGCGTAGTGCAAACCACGGACGTGCTTGTTGTTTTCTAAGAATAGTGGCGCATAAAGCAGGGCTCAAGGTTAATGCTGTGAGCGATGAAATAGAGACAGCTATGGCAATCGTTACTGAAAATTGGCGATAGAGTTGGCCTGAAATTCCTTCTAGAAAGGCGATCGGTACAAATACCGCTAATAAAACCAATGTAGTGGCAATAATAGGAGCAGAAACTTCGGCCATTGTTTTTTTGGTTGCATCCTTGGGAGGCAATCCTTCCTGTAGTTGACGCTGGACATTTTCTACCACCACAATTGCATCGTCTACCACGATACCAATCGCCAATACCAGCGCAAATAATGACAAGGTATTGATGGAATAACCCATAGCCAATAAAATAGCAAATGTTCCGATCAGTGATACAGGAATTGCCAGCGCTGGGATCAAAGTGGCACGCCAATCTTGGATAAAAATGTAAACCACCAATATGACCAAACTCAAAGCAATAAATAGCGTCTGTACGAGCTCCGTCAAGGAGTTATTGATAAACCGGGTGGAATCGTAGGGTAATGTATATTCAACATCTTTAGGAAATCGTTCGGCCAGTTGTTTCAAGGTCGCCTCAATGTTCTGTGCAACCTCCAGCGCATTGGCTTCTGGTAGTTGATAGATGGCAAAATTAACAGCAGGAGACCCGTTTAGTCGGGAAAGGACTTCAAACGTTTGGGAACCCAACTCCACGCGTGCGATGTCTTTCATTCGTACAACGGAGCCATCTGCCTGCGCTAGAATAATAATATCTTCAAATTCAGAGACTTCAGAAAGTCGTCCTTTGGCTTGAATGGTGTACTGGAATTGTTGGTCGGAAGCCAAGGGTGGCTGCCCAACTTGTCCAGCTGCGGCTTGTAAATTTTGATCACGGATAGCGGCAACGACATCTTCAGTGGTAATGCCTAAATTCACCATTCTGTCCGGGTTTAACCAAATCCTGATCGAATAATCTTGCGCGCCAAAAATAGAAACTTTACTCACACCAGGGACTCGGGAGAGTACATCTTTTACATTCAAGCTGACGAAGTTGCTTAGAAACAATTGATCATAAGTGCCGCCAGGCGAAGAAAAAGAAACGATTTGTAGAAATCCAGCGGATTGCTTTTGTACGGAAATTCCTGAGCGAGTGACTTCTGCAGGTAACTTTGGTGTGGCGAGAGACAATCGATTTTGGACATTCACTGTTGCCATGTCAGCGTCAGTCCCGATTTCAAATGTTATGTCTAGCGTATATGTCCCATTATTGGCACTTTTTGAAGACATATAAAGCATGCCT
>JAJFJI010000311.1 GCA_021774205.1 Nitrosomonas sp. | reverse complement strand
ACCTGATAACGCCAACGCCCCGACGCAAGGCCAAGTCCATACCAGGCGTCCACCAGGTAAATCGAGCAAACAAGGTTTTGCAAAGACACGAGACCCTGATGCTTCTATTTCCCCATTGCTACGTTTACTCTGGCGAAACATATCAAATGCGACGTACATCAAGACCGTAGCAAATAACAATGTCAAAGGTACATTGGGTATTTTTTGCGCCAACCATATCCCAACCGGCGCAGCAACGGCACCGGTGACTGCAATAAAGCCAGCGGCCCGGTATCTCACTTTTCTTTGCATTAGTGCAAGCAATGCACCGATTGTCGCAGATAAACAGACAGCCAGCAAAGCAATAGGTGCCGCTTCTGCAACAGCAAGGTGCAAACCAAAAATAAGTAACGGTACGGCAATAATGGCCCCGCCTGCGCCCGTAAGTGCAAGAACGATACCTGTAAGTGAACCGAGTAGAATACTGATAATTTGAGTTTCCATCATATCCAAGTGCTCAGTGTGATTTGCCGGGTCGAGCCAGCCATTCTCGGCCCTTAAGCATCCCGTTCCAGTACAGCCAGGGGAAGAATTTGGCTTTTAGAAGCCATGCAATCTTACTGGGTGCAGTTGGTTTAAGTGGCAAAGATGGCAATAATTTTCCGCCAAAGCCAAACTCAGCTAAAATGACTTTACCATTTTCCACAGTCAGTGGACATGCACCATAACCATCATATATCGTCGTCAAGTCCCGGTCTTCTTTCTCTGCCAGTATATTTTCAGCAACTACGACAATTTGTTTCCTGATAGCTGCAGCTGTTTTGGCATTTGGAGAGGAGCATGCATCACCCAATGAAAAAACATTTATATAACGGGGATGTTGAAGTGTTTTTTGATTAACCTCACAAAAACCACTGATATCTGCAAGAGGGCTATCGCGAAGAAAATCTGGCGCCATTTGAGGTGGTGTCACGTGCAGCATATCAAAAGGCTTTTCAACACGGCTAACATTCCCCTCTCCATCTTTAATTTCGAAGTAGGCGATTTTATTAACGCCATCCACACGCACCAGATTGGAGTTAAACACCAGCTTTGCGCTATAACGTCGCACATATTCCATTAGTGTTGGAACAAAATCTGCCACCCCAAAAAGCACTGCCCCCGCAGTATTAAATTCGACATCAATCTTATCTAGGTTATGGTTTCGTAACCAATGATCGCATGAAAGATACATTGCCTTCTGAGGTGCTCCTGCGCATTTGATCGGCATCGGTGGCTGAGTGAATAATGCTTTGCCCGCTTTGAGATTCTCGACCAATGACCAGGTATACGGTGCAAGCTCATAAGCATAGTTTGACGTCACGCCATTTTTACCCAAGGTTTCTTCCAATCCTTCAATTTTTTCCCATGCCAGACGAATGCCTGGGCAAACGATTAATTGCATATAACCAATCGTTCGACCGTCCGTCAAATTCACCAAATTTTGTTCTGGATTAAAACTGGCTACCGCTGCCTGAATCCATTCTGCATGCTGAGGAATTACCTCTGACATACTGCGTACTGTCGCATCTATATCATAGGCACCACCTCCGACAAGCGTCCAGGCGGGTTGATAATAATGTTTATCACTGGGTTCAATAATTGCGATACGCAGAGAGGGCCGTCGTTTTAAAAGACTGGCTGTCACACCTATCCCAGCTGAGCCACCACCTATGACAACAACATCAAAGGCATTACTCCAGTTACATGCATCTGATACCGGTGGTTGTTCTTCTGTTACATCCTGTTTTGCCAGCGCATGCAAAGCGGCTGCACGTTTGCCTGAACGACAAAAAGCAAGAATCGGCCCTGGTAAAGCAGTGATAAGCTCCTTGAACTTCTCGCCATGGTCAGCCGAAATACCACCTATCTCCACAGGTAAATAGACAAAAACCATACCCAGGGATTTTGCTAATTCTTCTAGCTGCTCACTGGTTGGTTGATCATCGCCCCCTTCGAAATCTGGGCGGTTACAAATAATCGATTTATAGCCAGATTCAGCAATCTCATGCAAGTCATCCATACTAATTTGACCGGTTACCGATAGTTTCTCGTCTAATTTGGTCAAGTTTATGCTCATTACCGCCTCCTAGTGGCCTTTACAATAAAGGCTAAACAAAGTTTCCATAATTTCGATTGCTTCCACGCTTGCCAGACTGTAATAAATGTATTTTCCTTTACGTTCACTCGATACAAGCTTTTCTTCACGCAGCACAGTCAACTGCTGCGAAAGCGTTGGCTGACGAATTTCCAGTAATTCTTCTAATTCACCCACATTTCTGGCTCCCTGACTAAGCTGACACAAAATAAGCAACCGGTCTTCATTCGCGAGCACTTTTAGGATTCCACACGCCACTGAAGCAGACTCGCGTATGGTTGAAATATCTGGAAAATCTGATTGCGCTTTCACATCCATAGTATTCAATTTAATTATTAATATATTGTTGACGAATATTATATTAAACGATATATTATTGTCAACATTAAGATGAAAAATAAACCAGTTTGGTAAAAGACAAAGGAAATTAAAATGAAGCCAAATATAAAAACATTTTTTGAACCAGTGACATGGACAGTTAGTTATGTAGTTTTTGATGAAGTGGGTGGAAGTTGCGTCATCATAGATCCTGTTCTTGACTACGATCCAAAATCAGGTAGAACAAGCACCCAATTTGCGGACAATCTCATCCAATTTATTAAAAACCAGCAACTGACG
>JAJFJI010000032.1 GCA_021774205.1 Nitrosomonas sp. | reverse complement strand
CCAGGATTCTTCCTGTGCTTTGCGCCCATATCGAGTGCCTTTCTCCATGGCTCGTGCACGACGGCTATTTTTTACTTTGCGGCCTTCGGTGTAATCTGTACTTTGGCGAAAACTACGCTTGATGGCTTCTTTGTATACTTTCGCGCACCGTATCTCTTCGCCACAGCGAACTACGTAGACCGAAGCTTCTTTGCCGCTCATTAACTGGCGGATAACCTCATCGACAAGGCCATCCTGGACCAGCGGTTCAATTCTTTTTGGAGTTTTCATCAGTGTAATACTATGTTCATAGTTTGATACTCATAGCTGCAGATTCATATTCACTCATTGTTTATGTTTTACTAGAGTTTACTTATAGATTGGAAAAAGTAGGCGCCGAAAATGGTAACTTTTGCACGCTGATTTACATTCTATTTCTGAACACTTATGCGCAATCTTTTAGAAAAAGCACACAGAGAAACTACTTGGAGGCAGTTTACTTTTTCACACCAGTTTTCTAGTTTTTTTGCAAGCTCTTCGATTTTTGCATTCTTGTCCTCTCACACCGACTGAATCTCTTTCAATTAATCTTGAGTGAAAATATTTTGAGAGTCAGATTCCATCGCACGCCTAAGCTCTCGAATAAAGTAATAACGATGTTCGATTAGCGCAGTAACAGTTTTTTCGTCGCATGATTTTTTCTGCTCATCAAGAATAAGAACTGAAGGAATGTGTTTAACATTCGCCAACCGGAGAATTTCCAATATGCGAATATACATCCATCCGATATCAAACTCATACCAAGCACTTGAAAGCTTTGCGGAAGTAGGGTGGGCATGATGGTTGTTTTTCAGCACAAATATTTAACAGCCAACGACTGTATAAATTACCACAAAAATTGCTGCAATATTGTTTAGTTGGCGTAGTATATTTACGAGCTGTTAGGAATTGTCGATAAAGCTGGCAAATAAGTGATGCCATTTTCACGTGCTGTTTAATTATCCATTCTATTGGCATTAAACCTTCGTCTTCAGGCGGAACCGCTTGAGTATTCTTTTTTTTAGAGGAATTGGCGATGGAAAAGATCAATACAGCATCAGCATTAATATGCAATGGCGTATTTGTTTTAAGTGGGATGATGAGCCATATGACGTTGAAATCGTCGATTATCATTAGGAGATAAAAGACATGACAAAGAAAGTGGGCGATCTCATACACCCTGGCGAAATTTTGGTGGATGAGCTTGAATTTAATGGGATCAATACGGCTGAATTGGCCAAAAAAATTGATGTGCCTAAGAACCGCATCTATCAGATTGTAAGTGGTGAGCGCAGCGTTACGGCTGATACCGCTTTGTGCCTTGGAAAATTCTTTGGAATAGGACCCAGAATTTGGCTCAACTTGCAAAAGGCATATGAATTGGATGTCGCGTCAAAACAAATGGGCAACACACTTAATGGCATTATCCCGTACGATCACCAAACAACACAAACTACAGCAAGCCAATCACGTACTTAACGTGATCTGCCACAAGAGAAAAGCACCGAAGTTGATATAAACCGTATCACAATACTGGATAAATATACAAGGTTTATTACTTACCCGGTTGACAGAAGAATGAGACGAATTACCAAAGAAGCATCTGCAATAAATGGTCACCTTGGAACCCCTTTTAATATAAGTAGTTGCCTATTCCAGTCGTGGCCTTACTGGTTGTCCACTTAAAGACCGTGGCGCCATTGTTTGTGCCTTTATTGCCAAGATGGTGTATAACATGCCGACAACCTGTGTACTGTTGGACCGATTGGCCAGTGACATGACATTGAGTTGAGGCATATATATAAAAATTCACGGTCTTGCGTAGTGCAATCACATTGTGAACTATGCACGGCAAGTCCTAATGGACTTTCAATAATAAATTAGTTTAAATGGATAAATCTTCAGTTTCTATATTTCGGCAGAAAAAGTTTCTTTTGCCCTTTCTCAGTGCCGCAATTGCTATGTTAATGGGTGCTTTAATCTTTATACTTCCACCACCTTTGTCAGCCCAGCTTCATGAAACAACGGCGGACCAATATCATAGTGTGACGGTAACACCGGAGGTCACCGTTGAGTTGGACGAGCGGAGTGCTATAACAGTTACCAATAGTGAGCCACCGAGCGTTGAGCTATTAATGGGAAATGTTTTTTTTGATAGGAAAAATACATCTGTAGATGCTCAGAAATTAGAGATAACCGTTGGAGATGTACGTTTTTTAGATATGGGCGCTAGTTTCAGTTTGGAGATGCTGAGAAATGGCGGAAGTATCGCAATCACGAACGGTCAGATAGAAATGAATATTGGTGGTCAAAGCCGTTTGATCAATGCTGGTCAACGGATTGATTTTGATAATAAGCGTGTTATTGATGAATCATCGATTGTGGGCCTGAATATCGCGTCTTGGCGACGTTGACATCTGTGTGTTGATCTGTGACAGAAAGAATCATTGTCGCATAAGGCCTAACAGAGATAATTGGATTGCTTGCTAATTATTCAGTGCGCCCAATTGAGCGGCGAGTGAATGCATGGTTAAGAATTCTCTGTTTTATTTGTCGCGGCAGCCAATGTTTCCAGTGGTTCGGTGACCTGTTCCAGGTCGGATTGTTGCCATAATTGCTTAATCTTAGGCTGGTGTTGCACATCACTTTGCTGCAGCAGCGCAATATAAATCTTAACGACACGCGCGACAGCATCATTGTCATTACTATTGTTGAATGTAATGGCGGCTTTAATGAACCATTGTGCGGCACCTATCCAATGTTGTTGCGCTCGCTCCAAAGCCCCAAGTTGGGCATAGGTATTGGCGGTACCATATTCATCCCCGTGTTTTTCTTTAATGGCCAGGGATTTGAGATACCACTGTTCGCTGCATTCAAAATTGCGCTGTTCTTGGGCAATCCTGCCCAGCTGATGGTAGCAGCTGGCTAGGCCCAAATCATCGTTATGTTGGTCGTAATGATTGACCAAATATTCAAACAAACGCGTCGCTCCTTGAAAATCCTGGTTGTTCTGGGCAAATATCGCTAAAGATTGTGCCAGGGCGACTGCATGGTCGGTCATATTCAGTGTTATGGCCAAAGACAACGCGTAATGAAAGTTTGCGCCGTGTATAAAAAAGGGTGCGCGTTGTACGTGGAATTCTTTTGGAGCCAGGTGTTCAGCAAAGTGTCCCATTAAATCAACAAAAGCACTTTGTACTTCTGTTTCAGCGGGATGATGGCGTCTCAGATATCCATTCAACGCGGGATGTATGGAATACATGTTTTTTTGCTGCGGGTGAATAAGTCCTGAGTGTTCCAGTACGGTAATACAGGCATTGATGGTGATTTGGCCCGTCGCTAGGTTGCTGTTTCTCATCATGTCTGTCAGCGTGTTTAATTGCATGTAACGTTGATGCAGCCCGATAAACTGCAATACAGTGGTGTATTCGGGCGGGAAACTTGTTTCTAATAATCCCAAAGCCGCATCGGTACGAGTGGTTATTTTGTCTTGCTCAGCGTTGTTAAGATTTTGTTCCAATGCTTTTAGCAAGGAGGCGGCTGGGGTTTGTCCTAGTTTCAGTAGTGCTGCGCGTATGGCCAGTGGGTGGCCAACCAGCTTTTCTATTAAATCGATGTAGGTACTATCGTTACGATTTAGTGTGAGACCGAGGTCATGCACTACGGCATTGCAGTATTGCCAGCATTCTTCATCTTGCAATCCGCTCAGCGGTAAGCGCAAGCATTCTGTCGTTGACAACCAGGCTTCTGAGGAACGGCTGGTGATAATGATTTTGGTTTTGCCGTGTCGCAAACGATGGAGAAAGTCTTTCAGTTGCTTTCTGTCATCATCCGAAAGCAATGGCGTGATTTCGGTGCCTTCGATGCCGCTGGCGGATTCAAAGTTATCCCACACCATAATGAATGGGTGCTGTTTGAATACCGTGCATAAGTTATCTATTTTTTGTTGCATTGAAGCAACCAAGGTGTCGGCACCAAAAAGACCTTCCACCATTTGATTGATGATGTATTCAGCGTTGCGAATATCATCAAAACGGAACCAGAAGACACCTTTTCCTAAGCCGTCAGTTAGTTGTAACCATTGCATAAAACCCTGCGCCAGTGTAGTTTTTCCGACACCGGCCATCCCGTGGATAAGCAACCCGGCTTGTGTTTGTTGCCGCAGCGTCTGTTCCAGTGCATGAATGGCACGATCACGGCCGATGAATCCGTAGTCGCACTGTTCCGTTGCGGCAGGTGGCAAGGGAACGATTTTTTCTGCTTGCTGTGATTGTGATGCTGTGGTGAACGTGAGGTCGTGTGCTACTTGCTGATAAAGCATGGGCACCAGCCAATCCTGCAATGGGTATTCTCCCCGTGCACAAATCCGTTGCGGATGGGACAGCATGGCCTGACGGCCGGCACGTGTGGCTTCTGCTACCGAGCCCTGCTGGAATAAACGGTGATAAAAGGCGGGCACAAATTGTTGCGCAGCGCTGACATAAAGTTGGTAACCCATGGTGACGACACTACGGATGCCTGCTTTGAGTAAAGCTGCCGCGATGGAGGCAAACGGGTCGTCGGCATTGCTATCAATACGTGCAGACTGGCAGGCGTTGAGTACGGTGATGGGAATATTGGCTTCACTGAGTAACTGTGTGAGTGGTGTGGTCTCAACGGCGTCGGCTTTACCTTTTTGCGTTTCAAAGATTAGCTTGCCTTGTGGTTTTTTGTGGTTGTGGTTGCTTGCATCTTTCCCAGCGTTACTATAGCAACCATGTCCATCAAAGTGAACGATGTGGTAGAACCCCGGCTTTTCTTGCAAGGCATCTCGTAATTGATCAAAGCTTGGTGGGCGTAGCACATTCACCCGTACCGGCACGGTTTGTAGCTGACTCAACTCAACCAACGGACGGGACAGCGTGTGATGGTTGATATCTTGGTCACCATAAGGGCGCGCAATTACCAGCAGGATATTAATGCAGTCAGTGGGCAAGTTGTCTGGTAACGGCTGCGGATCGTGCAGTTCTTTGAGCTGGCGCTCGATGCGGCAGTTGTGTGCAAGGATCGCACCTTGCGGGTCATGCAATGCTTCCCAAGGCCACGCCAATATACGCGGATCATCGCTGGCAATTTTCAATGCAAGTTGATTAAGATTGAGGCTTCTGGCTTCTTGATACCAGCCATGGGCTTCGCCTTGGAACAGTTTAGAGAACGTATCCTTACCCCATTGATCGAGTGCGTCCTGGATTTCTTCCGCTAAACTCGTATTGGGTGCAAATGGGTAATCCAGAAAACGTTCCAAATACCATCGCAAATCATTCACCAAATGGCTGTTGCTGCGATTGGGTAACGTGATTTTGTCGGGCGCGGTGAGTGAGACAGGCGCTGCGGTCATATCATCACTGAGCCGCGTAACCAAAAATTGCGCTTGACCGTTTTTCTCGCCTTGGTGCCTAATTGTGAGCATGGTGGGCATGACGACATTTAATCATTGTTATGTTGCCCGTACTCTATTGAGTTAACGGAAAATAAGCAAGGCTGACTTGTTGATTGGAAAATTTTGCCAAAACTTTTTACTACCTTTTTGATCCATATGACCGTGCCAATCTCAGCGCAAGTACCACCAGCGCCTATTAGCTCAATGGTTGCTGTTTTCTATTTAAATACAACATCACATGTGCCGCCGTAGCGCCCATTAAAAGTCCTAGCCCATTGGCGAATAAATCAGCCCACTCGCCATAGCGATTGACATAAGGCTGCACCAATTCAATCGCGCCGCTAAATCCAAAAAATCCAAGTAGCCCCCATAACCATAACCGCGGCCTGGCAACGCTCATCGGAAAAGCGAGTGCAGCATAGGCAACAAAATGATGCGCCTTATCACTTCCCGGCACCGATGGCAATTCAGATAGAGGGGAAAGTGATAGGCTGGCGATCAAGAACATGAGTATCAGCGAACACGAAACATAATAATTCTGAAAAAAAACAACCATTCGGTAAATTTTCATGAAGATACACATCCATTACACAAATTGCTTTCACACAGCATACACTGCTCGTTAAAACACATAAATTTTACAGATAAACAAGCTAGCGCTAGTAACACCATTAACGTCAACCACGGGTATCTGCAACATCTTAGCCTCTATTGCTAATGCCATTGGATACTGACTCATTTATTGCCCCATCTGTAAGCTAAATTCCCGATAGGTATCAAATTGATGCATATCAAAAAAAACTATGGAGTTATAGAAAAGGGGTTTCTAGGAATAGAAATTTATTTCAATTGAACATCGTGTCAATAGGACTCTAATTAGGATAAATATCCTATTTTATACCAGCAAAATTAGGTTAAATGCCTCACATAAAAGAGGAGTGACCTCCCTTATCTTAATATTGCCTTGATTATAAGATATTGAAGGATCGGAATGCTATCGCTAATTAGATTATTAAGAGGAGCTAGTTATGTTTAGGAAAGTTTTTGCATTTGCACTGGGTAGTTGTATGCTACTAACGAGCTTTGCTATGGCAGAAGATGTAACAGTTCTGGAACTGCGAATGGAAGAGAATTCTGTTATTCCGCGGGATGGTATTCTGAGGGTAGTACAACCTATGAATGAGGTATCTCCCTTTGCTTCGGATCCTTTATTGGGGAGCTTGTCTACTATTTCCAACAATCTAAAGGTTCTTGCCACCTGGGAAAGGATATGTGGGGATAATATTTCATTAGCTGGGGGAGATTTAGATGGTTGGCTGTTAGGGCCTGTTGTAGAAGGGACAATAGATGGGTTTCCCATAGATGAAACACATAATGACCTTAGAGCAGAGCTGGGTCTAGGGCCAGGTAACTTTGCGACAATGGCCTATGCTGTTTTAGTGGGTGATATCTTTGGTGCCCCAATAGATGGGGAAGCAAGTCGTATTAGTTGCTCGGGTGGTGTCAGTTCAGTTGAATACGGGGTTCTATATGTGTTTCTATGGCCTGATGCCACTACTTTTGGGGACAAAGGATTTTATGTGGGGGATGTTTTCTATTTGACAGAAATTGGATTGCAACATTATTTTCTATTCAACTCGTCCCCACTTCTTTAATCAAATCAAGGCAAGTGCGCCGCAGTTAACACCATTGCAAGGTTAACGTAGAGGAAAAATTTTACTAAATTTTTTCACTACCTAAATTTAACGTGTTGTATGCAAATTGAAAGATCTGGAACATTTTGTGACCACGTACCTAAGGATTGGTGTGACTGAGAGATTAGCATCAGCCAATGATAGGATATTCATGATGCGCTTTATTACATTTATTATTCTGGTTTTTTCGTCCTCGGCCTATTCAGAAGATACTTATAACCGGATTCTGGAGGGCATGACGCCCAACAGTATCACGATCATTGGCGAGTCCCATAAACGGATGGAATCTGTCCAACTTTTCCGGTCATTAGTAAACGACCATTTCCTGCAGTATCAATGCTTGACCGTCGCATTGGAAATTGCCAGTAGCCAGCAATTGATGATTGAAGAAATTAAGCAGGGCAGAGCGACTGTAGCAGATATTGAAATAGCGCCAATGATCGATCATCCTCCCTTCCGGGCATTGATTGATGATCTGATCAATATACGAAGCAGTGGTAACTGCATAGAACTGATTGCTATTGATGCGGGATTCGAAATAAGTACCAGGCGTGATGAATGGATGGCCAGGAAATTAGCCGAGTATGTCAGTCAAACGCCATTGCTGGTTCTATTAGGAAGCCTGCATACCCTGAAAAATGTCAATTGGGATCTAGCAATGATAGAGGAATTGCCGTATGTTTCAGAACTCATGCAGTTACGGGGTCACAGCATAAGAACCTATCCACAAATCTGGACGGATCGCAACTGCAATACTCGAAATCGATTAATTCCTGCAGATAAACTGGAAGCAACAAAATTGCTTAATAGTAAACTAATTGCTTTACTGAATGCCTTCGAGCAAAAAAAGGCATCTGATACCGTTGATGGTATTATACTTTGGGATTGTGGGTAAGATTAATATTCCAAAAGTGAACCCTTTTACATATTGTTTAACTATTCAAATTTGCTTTATTAGATCAAAAGGCAAAACTTAACCCAGCTCCAATGATCAAGCCGGTAGAGGAGTATGATTTAATCAAACATTGAATTGTTATGTGAGGGGATCAATGTCAATCAGATTGATTTTGCTGAGCCTGCTTTTTACATTATCTGGCTTGGTGGTTGCAGAAAATATCGCGTTAAAGTTAAATGATGGCAGTATTGTTAAAGGAGAATTGATCTCTTTTGTTGAAGGCACTTACACACTCAAATCTGCAAGCCTAGGTTTATTAAAGATTGAGTCTGAGAGAGTCGGCGCTATCGAATCTTCCATTAATTCAACATTTGATGGTAGCGAAGCCA
>JAJFJI010000310.1 GCA_021774205.1 Nitrosomonas sp. | reverse complement strand
CAAGATAAGTTACGAAGATGCGTTGAGAAATGCCGATTCAATGAACGAGTTGCGTTTGAAAATTAAGCTCGAAGGAAAAGAAGCAAAAAATAAAGACATTAATTCTGGAATAGAACACCTGACGATTACTTAAAGACAGGGAATATGATGTAAAACCTTGGTTTGCCGATAAATTTAATCATCCAACTTAAGCACAGCCCTACTTGATCAAGACAGATCGTCTTGGCTTCCAAAACTTTGCGCGAATAAGGCATCTTACACGGTTAACAAGTTTACGCTAATACAACTTAGCACCTGATACGCATTCCTGGAGATTGATCAACTTTGCCGGAGCCGGGAGCCACAACCGCTAGAATTACCAACCCTTGCTCGGGCGCGCACCCATTCAATCGACAATTCAAATATTTTTCGCAAAAAAAGGCGATTTATATCGCCTTTTTTAATTATAGGTAAATAAATCTTAATGACTGCGCTTTCTAAGCTTCTCTATTGCAGCTAATTGCGCTGCTGCCTCAATTAATTCAGCTTGCGCACGCGCATAATCCAACTCAGATTTACGATTTTTTATTGCTTCTTCTGCCGCACGTTTTGCTTCTATCGCTTTAGCTTCATCAAGGTCAGCACCGCGTACTGCAGTATCCGCAAGAATGGTTACAACATCCGGTTGCACCTCTAACATGCCACCAGAAACATATACATTTTCCTCATCCTTCAACGGTGCCTTGATACGGACAATACCTGATTGAATGCGTGTCAGCATGGGTGTATGTCGCGGATATATGCCGACTTCACCCATCTGCGCGGGCGCTACTAAAAACTCAGCAGGACCAGAATAAATTGATTCTTCCGCGCTGACAATATCAAGATGAAAGATGGTACCCATTGTCAAATAATTCTCTCGTTTTATTATTGGATTGATTTAGCTTTTTCAATCGCTTCTTCGATTCCACCCACCATGTAGAACGCCTGCTCAGGAAGGTGATCATAGTCCCCGTCGACAATGCCTTTAAATCCTTTAATCGTATCTTTTAAAGACACGTATTTACCGGGACTGCCAGTAAATACTTCAGCAACGAAAAATGGCTGTGACAAAAAGCGTTGAATTTTACGTGCTCTCGACACTGCGAGTTTATCTTCAGGTGATAGTTCATCCATACCCAGAATCGCGATAATATCACGTAATTCTTTATAACGTTGTAAGGTTTGTTGAACATTATGTGCAGTATTGTAATGATCTTCACCGACAACTTGCGGATCTAATTGGCGTGAGGTCGAGTCAAGAGGATCAACCGCAGGGTATATTCCCAATGAAGCAATATCACGAGATAACACCACAGTTGCATCCAGATGGCCAAATGTTGTCGCAGGTGAGGGATCAGTCAAATCATCCGCAGGCACATAAACAGCCTGAATAGAAGTAATCGATCCAGTTTTAGTTGAGGTAATGCGTTCTTGCAAGCGTCCCATTTCCTCAGCAAGCGTTGGCTGATAACCCACAGCTGACGGCATACGTCCTAACAATGCAGATACTTCCGTCCCTGCCAGGGTATAGCGATAAATATTATCGACAAAAAATAAAACATCACTACCTTCATCCCGGAAAGATTCTGCCATCGTTAAGCCAGTTAATGCGACTCTCAATCTATTCCCTGGCGGCTCATTCATTTGACCATAAACCAGCGCCACTTTATCAAGCACGCCGGAATCTTTCATTTCATGATAGAAATCATTTCCTTCTCGTGTGCGCTCGCCAACACCAGCAAAGACCGAATAACCACTATGCTCAATCGCAATGTTGCGAATTAACTCCATCATGTTAACGGTTTTACCAACACCCGCACCACCAAATAAGCCAACTTTACCACCTTTCGCAAAGGGGCAAATTAAATCGATCACCTTAATACCAGTTTCAAGCAATTCTGTAGACGCCGCTAACTCATCAAATTTTGGTGCTTCACGATGAATCGGCATGCGGGTTTCCGAAACCACTTCTCCTGCCTCGTCAATAGGCCTGCCTAGCACATCCATAATACGGCCAAGTGTTTTCTTGCCTACCGGTACAGTAATCTTTTCTCCAGTATTCGATACCATCATCCCCCGACGTAATCCATCAGAAGACCCAAGTGCAATCGTTCGCACAACACCATCACCCAACTGCTGCTGAACTTCAAGGATCAAGTCTGAACCTTCCATCGCCAATGCATCGTAAACTTTTGGAATACCTTCGCGCGAAAATTCGACATCAATCACAGCGCCAATACACTGAACAATCTTTCCTTCACTCATTGTCGTTCCCTTGATACTAGTAAAATATTTGGTAATTACTTAACTCACCACTGCTAAGCTTCATAACGATGTCGAAATGCCCAATTGCATGTGCAAACTGGTTACATTTAATTGTTCTGAAGCCAAACAACAACAGCCTAAATAGTTACGAATAATGCTGAATAGTTGCTATATTTAAACAGCTGACGCGCCAGCGACTATTTCTGACAGCTCCTTGGTAATGGCTGCCTGCCGAGTTTTATTGTAAATAAGTGTTAACTCATCTATCACGCTACCCGCATTATCCGAAGCAGCCTTCATTGCTACCATTCTGGCAGATTGCTCGGATGACATATTCTCAGCCACAGCCTGGTAAATCAAAGCCTCAACATACCGAACCATAATATCGTCAATAACAGGTTTAGCTTCCGGCTCATAAATATAATCCCATGCTGCATTCTTCCTTTCACTGTCGCTTTCACCTTCACTACCTTGAATTCGTTCGTCGGTAAGTGGAAGCAATTGCTCCATGATTGGCTCTTGCTTCATGGTATTGACGAAGCGATTATAAAAAATAAATACGCGATCAAAACGATCCTCTGTATAGCCATCCAGAACAACCTTTACAGCGCCAATTAATTTCTCCATATCAGGCGCATCGCCCAATCCTACCACCTGTGAAATTACATTGGCACCCAACCGACTCATGAAACCCAGGCCTTTATTTCCAATACAACAAACTTCTATTTGCTCATCCTCAGCTTCCCATGATTTCATTTCTTTTAGCGATCTTCGCAATACATTGGTATTGAGTCCGCCACACAGGCCTTTATCAGAGGTAACAACGATGATGCCAACGCGTTTTACGGAATCCCGATCTATTAAAAAAGGATGGCGATACTCAGCCGAAGCGCGACTCATATGCGCGGCAACATTACGTATTTTTTCACCGTAAGGACGCGCTTTTTTCATGCGGTCCTGTGCTTTACGCATTTTAGAAGCTGCTACCATTTCCATAGCGCGCGTAATCTTCTGCGTATTTTTAACGCTGCCTATTTTGGTTCGTATTTCTCTACTGCCAGCCATAGGTTAGTATGTTCCGTTTTGCTTGAATTCTTGGATTGCCGCATCAAGTGCTTTTTCTGTCTCAGCATCCAGTTCTTTTGTGTTCTCAATTTTATCCAGAATTGCACCATGATGACTTTTAACATGTCCTTTCAATGCAGATTCAAACGCTAATGCTCGGTTTACCTCAACATCATCAAAGTAACCTTTATTAACCGCATATAATGTCAACGCCATCTCTGAAATACTGAGTGTCGCATACTGTGGCTGTTTCATCAATTCAGTTGCCATCTTCCCGCGCTCTAACTGCTTACGTGTCGCCTCATCAAGGTCAGATGCGAATTGAGCAAATGCTGCTAACTCTCTGTATTGCGCTAGCGCCAGTCGTATTCCACCACCCAGTTTTTTGATAACCTTGGTTTGTGCAGCGCCACCAACACGAGATACAGAAACACCCGCGTTAATTGCCGGCCGAATACCCGCATTAAACAAATCTGTTTCCAAGAAAATCTGTCCATCGGTGATTGAAATAACATTAGTTGGCACAAACGCAGTAACGTCACCCGCTTGTGTTTCGATAATTGGCAATGCTGTCAATGAGCCTGTTTTTCCTTTTACTGCGCCATTAGTCGCCTTTTCAACATACTCAGGATTAACACGCGCTGCACGTTCAAGTAACCTTGAATGCAAATAGAACACATCACCCGGATAGGCCTCTCGTCCTGGTGGGCGACGTAGCAATAGTGAAACCTGCCGATATGCCCAGGCTTGCTTGGTTAAATCATCATAAATAATAAGCGCATCTTCACCTTTATCACGGAAATATTCACCCATGGTGCAACCTGAATAAGGTGCAATATACTGCAATGCTGCGGATTCCGATGCGCTGGCTGCAACCACGATGGTGTAGGCCATCGCACCATATTCTTCCAGCTTACGAACGACGTTTGCGATAGAAGAAGCTTTCTGCCCTATCGCAACGTATATGCAGGTCATATTCTGACCTTTCTGATTAATAATGGCATCAATCGCAACCGCTGTTTTACCCGTCTGCCGATCACCAATGATCAGCTCCCGTTGTCCACGACCAACCGGAACCATCGAATCAACCGATTTTAGTCCAGTTTGCACTGGCTGATCGACAGACTGACGCCATATCACACCCGGTGCAATCTTTTCAATCGGTTCAGACTGTTGTGAGGCTATCGGGCCTTTGCCATCGATTGGCTGCCCAAGAGAATTAACGACACGCCCCAGCAACGCTTCCCCGACTGGAACTTCAAGAATACGACCTGTACACTTTACCGTGTCTCCCTCGGAGATATGCTCATAAGGGCCCATAATCACAGCACCAACTGAATCCCTTTCAAGATTGAGTGCGAGACCAAACGTATTGCCAGGGAATTCAAGCATCTCACCCTGCATCACATCAGACAAGCCATGTATGCGAACAATACCGTCTGTTACTGAAACAATAGTACCTTGAGTACGAACTTCTGCTGTATCGGCGAGCCCCTCAATTTTGCTTTTGATTAGTTCGCTGATTTCAGATGGATTTAACTGCATTTCTAATAACTCCTAGCTTTTAAGGGCAACGGCCATGGCCTCGAGCTTACCACGAACAGAGGTATCGAGAACCTCGTCGCCGATTTCAACTTTGACCCCACCGATTAATTCCGGATCGACACTTACTTTGGCATTTATCTCATGCTTGAACCTTTTTTCAAGCATGGCGATCAACTGTCTTAATTGCCCGCCATTCAATGCAAACGCAGAAACAATATTTGCATCCAGCACACCTTCATACTGCGATTTTAATTGCTCAAACAATTCACTCACCTGCGGCAAAACATCAAGCCGGCCATTCTCTGCCATCAGCATGATAAGATTACGACCTTCTTCGCTCAGCTTATTTTTACATATCTCAAGAAATATATCGGCCACTTGCTTCGCCGAAACACTTGGATTACTAATAAGCGCGCTAACATGCTCTTCACTCGAAACAGCCGCAGCGTATTTCAGCATTTCCGACCATGCCGCAATCGTTTTTTTCGCTTGTGCCGACTTGAACACCGCTTCAGCATAAGGCCTGCCAATAGTGATTGCTTCAGCCATTATTTCAAATCTTCTTCAATATCCGCAAGCAGATCTGCGTGTGTTTTAGCATCAAC
Source organism: Nitrosomonas sp. (assembly GCA_021774205.1). Lineage (GTDB taxonomy): Bacteria > Pseudomonadota > Gammaproteobacteria > Burkholderiales > Nitrosomonadaceae > Nitrosomonas. The sequence continues at coordinate 1,689 of JAJFJI010000310.1, read as the reverse complement.
TTCTCGACGCAATATCTTGGCCGCACCGGCCACAGCCAAATCAGCTGTATGCTGACGCAGCGTTTCTTTGGCACTAAACATCTCGTGTTCAATATCTGCTTTAGCGCCAATAAGGATACGATCACCTTCTTCCTTTGCAGCTACTTTTGCATTATCGACAATCTCTGATGCTCTTTTTTCTGCCTGAACAATAATCTCAGCCGCGCGCTGTTTTGCTTCCTTCAACACTTCTGTTGAACGTTGACTAGCAAGCTCTAGATCATGCTTTCCTCGCTCACCTGCCGCAAGACCATCCGCGATTGTTTTTTGACGACTTTCAATTGCACCTAACAGAGGGGGCCAAACATACCTGACCGTAAACCAGATAAAAATTGAAAAGGCCAGCGCCTGTGAAATTAGCGTAAAATTAATATTCATGCCTAAACCTTAGTTATGGACACCAAAACTGGCATCATTATTGCAACACAGCAAGTAACGGGTTACCAAATGCAAACAACATTGCGAGGCCCACAGCAATAATAAACGAAGCGTCAGTCAGGCCAAGCAGAAGGAATACTTTGCCTTGCAACGTTGGAATCATTTCTGGCTGGCGTGCTGCACCCTCCAAAAAACGACTACACATAATACCAACACCGATACAAGCACCCGCTGCACCAAGACCAATCATTAATCCAATACCAATGCCGGTATAAGCCTGAATCAATGCTAAGTATTCTACGTTCTCCATTATATTTTCCTTTCGAGTTGGATGGTTACTTTAAGATAAACAGATTAAAAAGATATTTGTTAATGCGACTCATGCGCCATTGAAATATAAACAACAGTTAGCATCATAAAGATAAATGCCTGCAACGTAACAATAAGAAGGTGAAATATGGCCCAGCCGGCCCCCAGTAATGTACCAAAGATAGTGCCTACCACGCCTGTTGCCGCCCACATTCCTATTAATAGGAATATGATTTCACCTGCGTAAATATTGCCAAATAGCCGCAATGAATGTGACAGTGGCTTGGATACGTATTCAACAAAATTAAATAATAAGTTGAGCGGCCACAATAACGGATTCTTGCCGAAAGGCGTACAAAAAAGCTCATACGACCATCCGCCTATTCCCTTAACCTTCAAGTTAAAGTAAAGCATTAGCAGCCATACCGATAATGCAAGTGCAAACGTAGTGTTAACGTCCGTGGTTGGCACGATTTTCCAATAATACAACCCAAATACATGCTCATTTATCGCTGCCGCGATATCGATTGGCACAATATCCATGGTATTCATTAACAGCACCCATACAAAAATGGTCAGTGCCATTGGCGCGACCAAGGTATGCCGGTTGCCATGAAAAGTATTTTTCACCTGGTCATCGATAAATTCTACTGTCAGCTCGACAAATGCCTGACGTTTGCTTGGCACACCTGGCGTTGCTTTACGCACAATCAACCATATAGTGCCAAGACCGATGATACCGAGAATGATTGAAGTTATCAGTGTATCTATGTGCAACGTCCAGAATGCACCTTCATTCCCGCCAACCTGTATTGTATTGTAGGTTAAATGATGATTTATATACGAAGTTGGAGTGAGTTCTTCTACTGCCATTATTATTGCCTATCAAATAAACTATTTATTCTGTACTGCTTCCGCTTTGTCTGAGACCAACAGCGCCATACTATTGACGATAACTGCTAT
>JAJFJI010000309.1 GCA_021774205.1 Nitrosomonas sp. | reverse complement strand
GTAACATTTGTAATTTTTTTATACGCCTCAATATCAGCTCTATTTGTCATAATCCACCCATGACACGTACTGTAAACTTAAAGGTTTAATAGACGCTTAACGTCTCGATATACGGGATGAAATGAAATCAGCCCCACAGTTCTTCAAGCATGGTCCAAATCCGCTAACGCGGTTAACTTTTTTTGTGCTGCTTTCGCTCCTCCTAATGGCAGAAGACATCCGTTTTAAAAATTTCCCTGAATTTCGCCAAGCAATCGCCGTATTGATTTATCCCTTACAAAAAATTGCTCATATACCAGTTGTGGTTTATCACCAAGCCGACGAGCTTATCTCCAATCTTCACTTGGTTAAAGAAAACGCTTTCCTTAGGAAACGTTATCTTACGGATCAAGCACAACTCTTAAGCTTGCGCGCATTGGAAGCTGAAAATTCACATTTACGCAATTTGCTTAGCGCCACAAAAAGAACAAAAACCAACGCTGTCATGGCTGAAATATTACATGTGCCGCACGACCCTTTCAACCATAAAACTACTATTAATAAAGGTAGTCAGCACGGCATACAAGCGGGACAAATAGTCACAGATGAATTGGGGGTTATTGGACAAATAACCTTAGTTTATCCCTGGGCAGCTGAAGTCACACTAATCACTGACAAAGATCACGCTGTACCAATACAAATCGCACGCAATGGTTTACGCTCAGTAATTTCTGGCACAGGAAAAAATGACGAATTAAAGTTACGTTACCTATCGGTTAATACGGATGTTCAACCAAATGACGTATTGATCACCTCAGGAATCGGCGGCGTTTACCCGCCCGGATTGCCAGTAGCCAACGTATCGGATATCGAGCGCAACCCTGGCAGCGCATTTGCAACCATTATGTGCAAACCCGTTGCAGGCGTTAATCGTAACCGACATGTATTGATACTATCACCGATACCATCCATACCAGAAAATCCAGCAGAAATTTTAAAACGGACGTCATGAGAAAACAACACGGGGGTGATTGTGTCGACCGAATACCCTGATCAGAACATCCTATCGCCCGCAAATGGCTGGTATATTTTTGCCACACTAATTGGCGCGCTATTACTAACCATGTTGCCATTTCAGGGGATATTTCTACATTTACGTCCTGACTTCGTCGCACTGACAATGCTTTATTGGAGCATTCATCAGCCACATCGTGTTGGCATGAGTATCGCATTTGGAATGGGTTTACTAGTAGACGTCAGCAACGCTGGCATACTTGGTCAGCATGCCATGGCATATTGCATTATCACTTACTTTGCACTCATACTCCATCGGCGCTTACGGTATTTTAATCCAATCCAACAAGCACCTCAGATTTGCTTAATCCTGCTATTGATGCAATTTATTATACTCATCGTCGGGTTACTAAGCGGGTATCGCTTTCCTGGCTGGTATTTTTTTCTTGCCAGTATAACGGGAATGCTGATATGGCCACTAATCACTTTTTCCCTGGGAATACTCCAGAAGCCAAAAACAGATCCTGATGCGCTATGAGCCGTGCTATAGAGCTTCGAAACCACCCACTTGAACTACATCGCTTTCGCGTACGACTTGCCATCATTTCAGGCCTTGTACTACTACTATTCTTGCTTTTATTTGCGCGTTTTTTTTACTTGCAAGTTTCACAGGGTGAGCATTATCACACACTGGCAGAAGCTAATCGAATTTCAATTCTTCCCCTGGTTCCAAATCGCGGCTTGATTTTTGATCGAAATGGGGAAATTTTGGCGCAAAATTTTTCAACTTATACCTTAGAAATTGTTCCACGTGAAATTCCCGACCTTGATGCCACACTGAATGAATTGTCACAGATTGTCAAAATAACGCAAGAGGACCGGCGGCGATTCAGAAAACTGATGCAAGAAAGCAAACGTTTCAAAAGTTTGCCTATTCGCACCCGTTTATCTGATGAAGAAGTCGCCCGTTTCGCTGCAAACCGTTACCGCTTTCCTGGCATAGAGATTAATGCGCGCGTTCTACGCCATTATCCCAGAGGAGAAAGCATATCCCATGTTGTTGGCTATATTGGAAGAATTAATGACAAAGATCTGGAACAACTGGAAACCAACAATGAATTGGATAACTATCGCGGATCACAGCATATCGGAAGAATCGGCATCGAGCAAAGTTTTGAAAATAATTTGCATGGAATAACAGGCTTTGAAGAAGTCGAAACTGATGCGGCAGGTCGATCAGTGCGTGTCATATCGCGCACATCGCCCATTCCGGGAAATGACTTGACACTATCACTTGATATTCGATTACAAGAGATCGCAATAAAAGCATTTGGTGACTACCGAGGCGCATTGGTTGCAATGGACCCGATGAATGGCGAAATCCTTGCTTTTGTCAGCAAACCTGGCTTTGACGCCAATTTATTTGTTGGTGGCATTGACCATAAGAACTGGAATTTACTTAATAATTCCATTGACAGACCACTTAACAATCGTGCATTACGTGGTGTATATCCGCCTGGGTCAGTATTTAAACCATTCATGGCGTTAGCTGCCCTTGAACTTAATAAACGTACGCCTGAATATGCCATCAGTGACGCTGGTTTTTTCCGCCTCCCCGGCACCAAGCGCCGCTTTCGTGACTGGAAACCTGGTGGCCACGGCATGGTTGATCTGCACAAATCGCTCGTTGTTTCTTGCGATACCTATTATTATGACCTTGCAAATGACATGGGCATAAACAATATTTACAGTTATATCAGTCAATTCGGGTTAGGCAAGAAAACCGGTATTGATGTTCTAGGTGAAGTTGGTGGGTTACTCCCTTCCCCAGAATGGAAAATGAAACGTCACAATCAGAAATGGTATAAAGGGGACACCATTTCCGTCGGTATTGGCCAAGGCTACAATCTAACGACGCCGTTACAACTTACTTTTG
>JAJFJI010000308.1 GCA_021774205.1 Nitrosomonas sp. | reverse complement strand
CACCGACAATCGGCTTATTGAAATCACTGTCGGTAAAACCTACTGCCCGCAACATTGCGCGATTCGGCGCACGTTTTGCACCTTGGGTAATAACTTGGCTATGTTTATTGTCTGGCATGCTATCTCCTGAGATTAAATAATATTCTAAGACACGTTCTTATTCTTTTTTATCCAACGCACTTGGTATAATGCCCATTTTACCGTAAATAAGGCCGAATCCCATGCTCGTTCATCCTCAGATAGATCCGGTTGCAATCTCACTGGGACCACTTTCGATCCATTGGTATGGACTCATGTACCTATTGGGATTTGTGTTATTTATCTTACTTGGACGTTACCGTATCAAGCGCACACCACAGTCCAAATTTACCAATGAAATGTTGGATGATGCGCTGTTTTATGGTGCATTAGGGGTAATACTCGGTGGCCGCCTCGGTCATGTCTTATTTTATCAATTCAGTTATTATCTACAGCACCCATTAGAAATCTTCGCGATATGGCAAGGCGGCATGTCTTTTCATGGGGGATTTGTCGGCACACTGATAGCAATGCTGTTTTTGGCCCGCAAATATAATTTACGGTGGCTAAACGTAACAGATTTTTTGGTACCCCTAGTACCGCTTGGGCTAGGTGCTGGCCGCATTGGCAACTTTATCAACGCTGAGTTGTGGGGGCGGCCAACAGATGTACCCTGGGGCATGGTTTTTCCTTATGTTGACAACCTGCCGCGCCATCCTTCCCAGCTTTACCAATTTTTTCTTGAAGGCATTGTATTATTTCTGGTGGTATGGATTTATTCTGCAAAATCGCGGCCGATGGGTGCGGTAACTGGGGTATTTATGATTGGCTACGGGATATTGCGCTCGATTGCTGAGTTTTACCGTGAACCGGAAGATGGTTTCATGGGTATACTGACGTGGGGAGTCACCATGGGTCAATGGCTCTCGCTGCCCATGATTCTTATCGGCACAGGATTGCTGATTTGGGCTTACCGGCAACCCGTTAAACAGGAAAAAGGTAAACGCGCAAAAAATCGAAAAGCATGACAGAAAAACCACATACATTAAAACGAATCAAGAAAAACGGTTATTAGGAAATCTTACCGCCACAGATAGCAAATATGAAATGGTTTTTCAGGCTACTGAATTATGTATTAGCTCAAACCTGAATAGGTATTTACCCGTTTTTTAGGTATCTGTCAGATTAGATTTGAGCTAAATTAATCGTAACTATTCAGCTTACCCCTACAATCCGCCATTTCGGTGTTACAAAATGATTATTTACACGTGTAAACCCACATTTTGCGCCTTGAACTGACCAATGTTAAGAGCAATCTGAACAGTTACTGTAATTCACTGAATAATTGCAATTAATCTTGATCATTAGCCGAAGATTCCAGTAACAGACGTTTTGCCGGAAACCATACATTGAAACGACTTCCTTTTCCTACGTTACTGACAATGTCCAAACGCGCCTGATGGCGGTTCAGTACATGCTTGACAATAGCCAATCCTAAGCCTGTCCCGCCGGTTTCACGCGATCGGCTGCTATCAATTCGATAAAAACGTTCCGTCAGTCGTGGAATATGCTCGGGTTCAATGCCGATCCCACTGTCTTGAACAAAAAACAAACCCTGTCCATCTTGAACCGTCCAGCTCAGAATAATTTCCCCCTCATTTGGCGTATAACGGATAGCATTACTGACCAGATTACTGAAAGCACTGCGCAACTCGTCTTCACTTCCTGTTAATTGGGCATCAGTGGCAAGGTTTAGCTTAATATGATGACGCCCCGCACTTAGGGATTCAGCTTCACGGGTCAAATCACGCGACATCATGGCGACATCTACTTTTTTCTCTTTCATCGGATTCAGCGCATTTTCCAAGCGCGACAAGGTCAACAAATCTTCTACCAAACGTTGCATGCGCCTGGCTTGATCGGACATTAACGACAGTGCCTGCTTATTCATTGCCGCATCGGTTTGCTCTTCTTCTGACAATGTCTCGAGGAAGCCCCCGATTACGGTAAGTGGCGTGCGTAATTCATGCGAAATATTGGCAATAAAATCCCGTCGCATGGTTTCAATCTTCTCAAAGCGGGTAATATCCCGACTGATCAGCAGTTTTTGTTTATATCCATAAGGAACCAACTGTAATGAAAGAACTAATTGATGATGATGGGAATGCTTAAGTATTAATGGACGGCTATAGTCTTTAGCAGCCAGATACCCGACAAACTGTAATTGACGTACCAGATAGGTTATCTGCTGGCCAGTATCAAGTGCAAGACTAATACCCAAGTGATGCTCCGCCATTGAATTACACCATTCAATATGATCACTCTCATCTAGGATAACGACACCATCCGGCATAGCTGAAGTCGCACGCTGCATACGTTCTAGCGCCAAACTCATGCGTTCCTGACTTTGGCTATGTTGACGAACAAAACGAGCCAAAGCAGCAAAAACATCACCCCACGCACCGGAAGCATCAGGTATGCTGGATAAAGACAGATCAGAAGTTCGCAGCCATCGGTCAAGCGCAACCAAATGACGAATATAAAGTATCACCAGCAACAACAACGCAACACTAAAAAATGTCAAGGCGATAACAACGTCTGATATTGCCCACAACACAAAAGTGATAAAAGTTAGAAAAATAATCCCGAAGGAGCGCTGCCAGAAACCGGACACAAAAATAATCTCAAAGGAGGATGTTAGTTTTGAAATTTAATAAAATCTTCAGATTAATAGTCATATTTACTGTAATCGGAAAATTTAACCCATGCTACCTCACACTCGCCTCAACACTAATAGTAAAGCGATAACCAGACCCTCTTACCGTTTGCAATAACTTTTCTTTTTTAACGACTTCCAGAACCTTACGTAGTCTGCGAATATGAACATCGACGGTGCGATCTTCGACAAACACATGATCACCCCAAACTCGGTCAAGTAATTGTCCCCGGGTATATACTCGCTCGGCATGGGTCATTAAAAAGTACAACAAACGGAACTCCGTCGGCCCCAGTGTTACTTCGTGATCGCAAACTGAAACACGATGTGTCGTTGGATCAAGGCGCAATTCGTTAATTTCTATCAATTCATCAGACCGCTCCGGTAGGCGCCGTCGCAACACTGCCTTAATTCTGGCAACTAATTCACGCGGCGAAAAAGGTTTGGTAATATAATCATCCGCACCGATTTCCAGCCCGCTGACCTTATCACTTTCATCAACACGGGCTGTTAGCATAATGATAGGTAACAATTTCGTTCGTTCTTTACGCCGTATAAGCCGTGCAAATTCGACGCCACTCATTTTAGGCAACATCCAATCTAGCAAAACCAAATCCGGCAGTTTTTCATTAATCATTTCCAAAGCTTTTTCCGCATTTTGCGCTTGTAAAACAGCATATCCCGCTTGCTCCAAAGCATAAGTAATCAAAGCCTGAATTGCCGGTTCATCTTCTACGATTAAAATCTGTGTCGCCATAGTTAATTTAACTACTAATACAACGTCTTCCGATCAAAGTAATTCACCATTTCCACGCAGGTCCGAACGCAACAAAAGCCGATTAACGGTCAAGCGGCGGTGCTCGACAAAATATGCCTAACGGGTAGAATGACTAGCCGCACCCTGAAGTAACACGATTGGCATTTTTGCGTTTGCAGCTCCGGCTTCCATTGACGGAACATAAGCCTAACACCGTTGGCACCCTGGAAGTATGCATTTTCATCCATACCCGCTAATGATCATGTAACAATTCCGCCATACGTAGACCATGAAAAAAACCAATATCATACAGGTCAGGGTGATAAAGAAAAAAGAAAATGAAGAAACGTCACCATCAACGTAACTAAAGTGCTAGTTAACCGCAATTGCTTGTACCTCTATCGGCCAGGCGCCTTGTTCAATCATTTTCCGTCCATCAAATATCACATAACTCTGCCGCCCATAATGTGGCAATGGGCGTATCAAGGCTTCAAGAGAAGCGGCATCGCGTGCTGATACCATCGCAAGCGTCGATCCATTCGGGTGACTGAATGTCCAGGCTTGCGCACTACCTTTGTTTGCCACACTTTCCGGTCTTGCTGGCAAATTGTTCTTCATAAGCCATGCATCAACCTGTTTTTGCAAACCAATCACTAGCATGGGTACTGCTGGCAGTTTATCGGCTGAAGCGTTTATTTTTGGTGATCGGTGTTGAAGTTTACTGGCTAAGTTCTTGGCAACATTCAAAACTCCGCCATTTTTTGGCAAAAGAATGGTTTCTGTTGCCTGGTTAACCATGACCTCACGCAGAATTGGCGGCGCTTCACCTGACTCCAGTTGACGAAATAAACGCAAATCCGGGTCAAGGGTAACTTCCAATGGCCGGGCTTGTATTTCAATATTAAATGTCTTCCGCTGATCTTGAAAATCAAGTATTCGGGTTTCTTTATTTTCCGCACTTCGAATAACAACCGGAACACGCAGTTGGTAGGCAGGCACTGATTGTTCAAGTGTAATCGCTAACTGATGACCAGAATCGGATTTAATATGATCGGCGGCAACGATATGAATTGTCGGTGCACCTGATCGCTCTAACCATTGGTTAAAGAAAGCTTGCAAGTCCCGCCCGGCTACCATTTCAAAGAGACTTTGCAGATGTTTCCATGAAGTAATTTTAAAACGCTGCGTATTCCATATCGCCTGAATGGCGTGATTGAAAATTTCCTCACCAAGCTGATCACGCAACATAAGAAAAAGCATGGCTGTCTTGTTATAACCCACAATTTTAGAAGCGCCATGCGTCCGTGAGGTAAACGATACCAATGGCGAATCCTGCCCTGGTGCCAAGGCAGCAAAGTCCCGCAACCAGCCTAATCGCATTTCACGCGCTGCTTCAGCACTTTCGTGTTCTTTATAGGCATAATCCGCCATAAACGTGGTTAATCCTTCCGACCAATTTCCTTGCTTGTAATCTGGATAAACCCCATTCCCCCACCAATTGTGTAATACTTCATGCCCGAGTGATGTTGCACGGATAAATGGAAGCTGTAGAACACTAATACCTAAGTAAGTCAGTGTTGGCATACCAAACCCGGTCGGTGTCGGGCTGGATACCACGCTAAATTCGGTAAATGGGTATTCGCCGATCCAAGATTCATAAAGCGTCAGATAGTCCTTTACAGAATCAATATAACCACGAGCAAGATGTTTGATTTGCGGATGAAAATAAGTACGTAACTGTATTTGCTTACCCTTTGCACCTTGAACGGTATCTGAAGTTATTTCGTAAGGACCTGCCATCAAGTCAATCCCTTCGGATGGGAATGAAAATTCAAAGCTTGCTTGATAACCCTGCTCAGAATCAGATTCTTCAAGCAATTGTCCGGCAACCAATCCACGCTGTCCAGATGGCAGCGCCAGGTCTACCCGGTAGCTTGCCAGCGAGTCAGTAATCGTTGGATACCAATTGGATGATTTAGGTAGGAAAGTACCCATTTCACCGCTTACCGGCTCAGCTCTGCCGAGGGTCTGCTGATGATCAAGTGACGTATCCAGTTTCGTCAACTTACCCTGCCAATGGATTTCAATACGGCGTAATCGGCTGAAGCCGAATGGAATATGCCAAATATGTTGCAAGCCGGGTTTGTCACGGCCTGGTTCTAATTCTCTGTCATCCATCGTTGCATGAGTCACTTCAAAATGACGGCCCAATATCAGCATCAACTCACCTGGTTTTCTCACCGAAATAATACTGCGCCCTTCTATACTGCGCGTTATCGGATCAATGTGAACGTTAATGTCATAGTCAATCTCGCTCTCTTGATTGTTAGCCGCTAGAACGCCGGCACCAAGAAAAGATAACGCAAAAAAGAATAATAAGGTTCGAATTAAATATTGCCTAATCATGGCTTGCTGAATCCTCTAGCGTGGGAAACTTGGCAATGATTTCCATAACTTCATCCCCTCGCTTAACTGTTAATGGCAACCAGGTGCCTGGCGCCTGACGCCTGACGATTTTAATGACGTCATCGGTATCCTTAACTTCCAGACCGGCTATCTCGGTAATCACATCGGCATCCTGAAGATTGGCTACTTCTGCAATACTGCCGGGCTCAACCTGCAGAACATGTGCACCGCCATGTGCTATCTCAAAACGGATACCCAATCGCTGGCGCAGTGGTTGCGTGGATTGTGACACATAAGACATAACGCCAAATACGGCGTCTGCGACACCACTAACAAACTGTTTGCATGATTTACCAGCATCCCACGGTATCAGCGAAAAAACATCTTCCACGCCAAGATCGCGCAATTGATGTGGTACACCATAGCCATGCACAATATGTCCAGTTCCCATAATACCAACGACTAGCGGTTTCTCCGGTCCGCCGGATCCATGAAGTGCGGAATGAATAAACTGCGCCATCGCACGGTCCCAAAGCTGTTGGCCGGCAATAAAACGTCTGAAATCGGGATCGTTGTAACTAATCTCACCTTCTTTTTTGCCTGTACGATCATGCTGCTTGTATATCGGTAGCAAAAAATCCAGGTAATCGCTACTGGGTTCAGCTGGACGCGTTACGCCTTCAAGTTCTTCCTCCGAAACACTATCAAATCCCTTTTCAGTAACCTGTTTTCTTAGACTTGTTTCAATATTCAGTGCGCGCATTGGAATTCGATTCATGCGCGCAAAATGAAATAAGGGTAGATAAAGATTAGCGTCAGTATTCCAAACAATACCCCACTGCACATTAACAAGAAATTCCTTTTCTGTCAGTTCTCCCGCAACCCATTGATCAAGTACGGCTTGCACCCGACGAGGAAACATTTCAAAGCCAATCACCATGTCCGGACGAACTGCATATAATGCCGCCAATGTTTGCAGTTGCCAGCGATGATGCTCCAT
>JAJFJI010000307.1 GCA_021774205.1 Nitrosomonas sp. | reverse complement strand
TGGGAAGCCACTCAAATTTTGCTTAGTGATTTGCTTGTTGTGATGCAAGCGAATGAGCCGGGCCTGCGTGATGCAATAGATACAGAATTCTTGCACGACTATCGCGTTGCAGTTAGGCGGACTCGTTCAGCTTTGACTCAGATTAAACACTTATTTTCTGATAAGGAGCTTGAATATTTCAAGCAAGAATTTTACTGGCTTGGATTGATTACCAGCCCAACCCGTGATCTTGACGTATATCTATTGAAATTTGACAGTTATGCTAATGCGCTTCCACAAAATTTACGTGATGATCTTATTCCGTTTCGTCAGTTCCTGTACCGTCACTGGGAAGCGGAACATGCACGTTTATGCGAAGCGCTCGATTCAAAAAGATATCGTAAGCTAATTCGGGAGTGGCCTCGGGTTTTGAAGCGAAAAAGTATGCAATCGTCACAGGCATATAATGCAACTAAACCGGCTAAACAACTGGCCAATCATCGAATCTTGAAACTTTATAAGAAAGTACTAAAGGAAGGCGCCGCAATAACTTGGGAGTCGCCTGATGAAGATTTGCATGAGTTACGAAAGACCTGCAAAAAATTTCGTTACCTAATGGAATTCTTTCAAAGTTATTACGCAAGTAATCAAATTAAGCAGTTGATAAAGAATTTAAAACTATTGCAAGACAATCTAGGAGATTTTCAAGATCTGTGTATTCAAATTCAACAATTAGGCGATTTTGCGCAGCAGATGCAAGATGAGGCGTTGGCGAGCACTAAAACTATTATGGCTATGGGTGTGTTAGTACAAAACCTTGTTGCCCAAAAAGAAGCAGTACGATCTCATTTTAGTGAACGATTTAAGGAATTTACCGCCGCAGAGAAAATAATGGAATTTAAAACAGCATTTAGTCAAAATAATTCACTACAAGGTGCGTCTGCATGAAGATCATTGCTTGCTATAATATCAAAGGTGGCATTGGTAAAACGGCAACAACTGTTAATTTAGCTTATCTTGCGTCACAAGAAGGGGCTAAGACATTGGTTTGGGATCTTGACCCACAAGGCGCAGCCAGCTTTTATTTTCGAATTAAGCCCAAGGTAAAAAAAGGTGGAAAAGGACTGCTCACTGGTAAAAAAGAGTTGGATGATGTTATTAAAGGCACGGACTTTGAAAATTTGGATCTTGTCCCAGCTGATTTTTCCTATCGCAACCTGGATCTTGAGCTGGATGATTTTAAAAATTCAGATAAACAAATACGGAAACTATTAAAGCCATTGAGGCAGGAATATGATTATGTTTTTCTTGATTGTCCGCCCAGCGTGTCCTTAGTATCGGAGAATATTCTGGTAGCAGCAGACATCATCATGGTGCCAACAATTCCTACGACACTATCATTACGTACGCTGGATCAGATTATTGAATTTTGCAAAAAAATAGGTATTGCGCATACCAAGATACTGATGTTCTTTTCCATGGTCGATATTCGTAAAAAATTGCATAAACAAATTATTGAGAATCCTGCTAACAATGTCAGTACATTAAAAACGAGTATTCCGTATGCAAGTGACGTGGAAAAAATGGGTGTGTATCGTCAACCAGTGCCTGTATTTGCCAGCAAAAGCCGTTCGGTTAAGGCATATCATGCATTATGGAGCGAAATGAAGTCTTACATGGTTGAAGGAACGCGCGGTTAGTTGTGGCACACTTTTTATTTTTATTACGTCACGCAAAATCTGACTGGGGAAAAAACGTTGCCACAGATTTTGAGCGCCCACTCTCAGAAAGAGGCTTGAGGGATGCGCATAAAATGGCCAATTGGTTGCTTCAACAAACTGACTTGCCGACAATGATTGTCAGTTCCCCGGCGTTACGCGCCTATCAGACAGCGCTTATTTTTGCTCATGCGCTAGATATACAGCCTGGAGACATTAACTTCGATAAACGAATTTATGCGGTGAGTGTTGGGAATATTTTAGGAATAATAAGGCAATTTCCAGAAACCGCAAAATCGGTATTACTGATTGGGCACAATCCGGGTTTGGATTCTTTATTGCAGACACTTTGCAAAAAGGCAGAATCTCGTGCCGATGGCAAGTTAATGACAACTGCTGCAGTAGCCAGGGTTAGCGTAGCGGGTACCTGGCAGCGTATCAGTAGCAATAGTTGTGAGTTAAGTCTTTTTTCTAGACCAAAAGAATTGCCTTAACAGCTCTGGGGATAGGCCCCCAAAGCTGCATGACAATGACACGATACAAGGTTAGCGCATACTACTCAAAGAATGCGAAATCAAAGCCTTTGACGACGCAATAACTTTATCAACAGTTTTATTTGTGACTTTACGATAAGCAGCGCGTGAGGATGCTTTCTGATCATCTTCTTCATTTACTTCCACTTTAAATAATTCAGTTCCTTTGGCATCGTAAAAAGAATACAAAACACCAATTTGCGAAACTATCTTATCGTTAAAATCTTCTGGTACATTGATATTGGAAGTAACCAAATCAACCTTGATAATCAAATTACCTTGGTCAGTAAATTCACTGAGGGAGCTAATGAAACATTGATTACCAAACATTTCTTTTGAAATTTCATGGATATCTTCCTCAATCATGTGACCAACTTCCAAAATAACAGTGTTATCTCTTTTAAAATGATTCTCCACAAAAAAGCCATAACTATTATCCATGAATTCCGGCGTTGAAACTATGGTTGCATGCTTGGATAAGTTTTTGTCAACAATGAAACAGGGTTGATAGTTATTCTTTAAATCAGCGTAGTTGACTGAATCAGTAGCTGCTTTTTGGGTATTAATACTTTCACATCCAAACAGCGCAAAAACAATAAAAAATAGTAATAAATGTTTCATAACTTTTCCTTGTTAAAAAATTTGATTCCTTGCATAAAGCATATGAGGTGTTAATACATTTCCAACCACCATCTGGTTGATGCATCAGACTTTGCTGTAGCGTCAGGTTTTAACGCTAGCATTGTCGATTCCCCAATATTCTAAAATCAAAGCAACTCAAAAATAAGGGAGATCACGCCTCTTTTTTGTGAGGCATTTAACCTAATTTTATGGTTATGAAATAGGACATTTATCCTAAATGGGCTTTGTTTTGTCATCTCTGGAAGA
>JAJFJI010000306.1 GCA_021774205.1 Nitrosomonas sp. | reverse complement strand
CAATGCTTCATTAGCTCTTACATTTTGCAACATTGTTAACCCATCCATATTTGGCATGTTCCAATCTGATACTATAAAATCAAAATTTCCATCTTGAAGTTTGCGTAGCGCAACTGCACCATCTTCAGCTTCCTCAACATTGACAAAGCCCAATTCTTTGAGAAGGTTACGAACAATCCTACGCATCGTTGAAAAATCATCAACGACTAAGAATTTTAAATTTTTATCGGTCATTACAATCTCCACTAATTTTGTACCAGTTTAAGCTAACAAAGTATCAGCATTTTCTTGTTAGCCTGCGTTTTGGAAATATTTTGCGCTAATAGCTTTTTAGTTCTATAAGGTAACGGCAAAACAGAATAGAAATTTAGTTAGAGATTCAGTAATTGAGTATTAGTTACGAAAATATGGAGTAAACCATATGATTCTGAGTTAATAAGAGTTGATTGAATTTTGTTGAGTATCAGGCGGATTCAATTCTATGGCAATAACCATTTTCTTTAAATCATGCCCGTATCTTGAAGCGCTTCTTCAGCAGGTCGGTATTGATAACCCAGTTCAATGTTATTTATCAATGCAATTTTTTCCATTATCCAGGCATCAATTTAATGGGCAAATTTATCCGATTTACATGCTTGCCAGTAATGTCGTCAATCGTTTATAGGATTTGTAATAATGTCATATCCTTGCCACCGAAAATATTTTGTTCTCCAATCTTTCCATGCATTAAGGCGAGCAGATGGCCATAAGCCATATCATCAACATGCGCGACATTGAAGCCGGTATTAACATAGGCGGGCATTTTATCAAGCAGCATATCAAGCACGATGCGGCCAGTTGGGGTTGGACTGACATCGCGCGGTCCTATTGGTGTTGAGGGGTTAACGATGATGATTGAGGTGCGTTGTGCTTATGAATAAGTTGTTGAACGGCTTGTCCAGCAGGGAATTTCGTTCGTTTGTAATGTCCACTGACAGTTTTCAAGCTGGTTGGCGCATTTTCATTGGCTGGCACCTGCCATCATGATTTAGTCTTAATGTGGCTAACGCTACTGGTGTAGACATCGCGAGTTACGTCAGCTTCTATCGCTCGCATTTAATAAACAATACATAATAGCGGAGCCGAGAAAACCGCTAGCACCCGTGACTAATGACTTCATTACGCTTTACTTGATAGTTCGAATCAGGCAAATTTCTGGAAGAAACTGCAAGAAGCTGATTCAAAGCCCAATTATTTCCAGCCAAAATACTCGTAGTAAAAATTGTTGCTTTAACGCTCGGACGAGTTATTTTGACTTGTGTGCTTTCAGTAAAGTCTCGATGCCGGTTGATTTTGTTGAGTGTCAGAACCGCCATTCCCAATGCCCATAGGCAAAATCGGCGTATTCCTCTTTCCTTTGTTGGGATTAAGCAAGTATAGGTAAGTGCATTTTGTAAGTGATTTTTGGCAATACCGATTAATTCACCCAATCCTTTCTGAAACCTAATATCAGAGTATCCGTTTTGCAACTCACTGAGTTTAAACCCTTCTTTAAGAAATATATCTTGTGGTAGCCAACATGCCCCGCGTTTTCTATCTTCCCATATGTCTTTTAGAATGTTAGTCATTTGCAGTCCTTGGCCAAAGGATACTGCAAGTTTCATCAAGGTTGCTTTGTTCTGGTTGATTTCCGCTGAATAATCACAGAATAATTCGGTTAACATCTCCCCAACAACACCAGCGACGTAATAACAATATTGATTCATTGCTGTTAAATCTTTTAGGCCATCCAGCGTTTCAGTCGCTTGATAAGCAGCCATTCCTTTGCCCATAATGCGAACGCAGCGCTCTAGCGCCATCCGTTGTGTGGCATTAAAACTATGTGTAACACGAATAACGGAAGGTGTGTTTTTTATCAATTCATGTTCAGCTGGAATGGTGTGGTCAGAGAGTAATGGAAATAATTCATCTGTAAATTTTTCTGCGGAAATATCGCCACTCACTACCTCAATAAACATATCGGAAAGTTGCCGCGTTTGTTCTATCGATAACGCGTTATCATCTTCAATCGTATCGGTAATTCGGCACAAAAGGTAGGCATTGCCAATGACATGACGTAAAGCTGTTGGTAATTGTGGAATCGTCAATGCAAAAGTACGTGAAACGCCCTGCAGGATATGCTCCTGATATTGCGCGTCTTCATTACTGGGAAGGGTTATCATGATACGTATTAATAGGCAAAATGGTTGTTAGTCTATTTCCAGAAATCATTTATTAAAGTGTTTTTTCGCCGGCAATCAACTGGTCGATAGATTCACGGGCGCGTATGAGGTGCACGTCACTACCATCAACCATGACTTCAGCTGCACGAGGGCGCGTATTGTAATTTGAACTCATACTCATGCCATATGCACCCGCAGACATTACAGCCAATAGGTCACCATTTGTTAAGCAAAGATTACGGTCATGCCCAAGAAAATCACCGGTTTCGCAGACTGGCCCGACTATCTGATAATTTTTAATAGCATCTTTATTTTTTGTAACCGGTAGTATCTCATGATAGGCATTATATAAGGCAGGACGCAGCAAATCATTCATCGCCGCGTCGATGATAGCAAAATTCCGATCAGGTGTATGTTTAATGTATTCAATACGTGTGAGCAATAAGCCGGAATTGCCAACCAGTGAGCGGCCAGGTTCAATCAGGATGCGTTTGTTTCGCTTGTTGGCGATAGCGCATAGTGAGGTTACGTAATCACTGATTGAAGGGGGTGTTTCATTTGCATAGCGAATTCCCAAACCGCCGCCAAAATCTAAATGTTCAATTTCTAATCCCTTTGCCTCCAAGCGATCAAGCAAGCTAAGTAATTTTTTGCTAGCTTGTATAAAAGGGTCCAACTCCGTTAATTGTGAACCAATATGACAATCGAGACCAGAAAAGTGTATGTTGGCAAAGTTTTGTTTTTCGCTGTAGATTCTTTCCGCTTCGTCGGTGGAAATGCCAAATTTGTTTTCTTTAAGGCCAGTTGAAATATAAGGATGTGTTTTGGCATCGACGTCAGGATTAACTCGGAGGCTTACGGGTGCAACTTTATTCATTTCACTCGCCACCTGATTTAAAATCAATAGCTCCGTTTCTGATTCCACATTGAAGCATAGAATATTAGCAGCAAGTCCCATGCGCATTTCATCAATATTTTTACCAACACCTGAAAATACCGTTTTTTGTGGATGGCCACCTGCTTTTATTACCCGTTGCAATTCGCCGCCTGAG
>JAJFJI010000305.1 GCA_021774205.1 Nitrosomonas sp. | reverse complement strand
GATGCACACGGATGCCGTCCAGGGACTCGGCAAGATTCCGGTCGATTTTACATCTCTATAAGTACACGCGATGACTTTATCCGCGCATAAAATCTATGGGCCCAAAGGCGCTGCGGCACTAATCGTGGATAAGCGCTTGTTACTAAAACCACTAATTTATGGCGGCGGGCACGAAAATGGCATGCGTTCAGGCACAGAGAATGTTCCCGCTATTGTTGGTTTTGGGGTTGCATGTGAATTGGCCAAATCCCGCGAAGTGGAATCCGCAGCACATGTTCATGAGCTGCGGAAACACTTGGAGCAAGGATTAATCGAGATGGGCGCCGAAATTTTTGGCCTAGGGGCTAGCCGCATACCCAATACCTGCTATTTTGCACTGCCCGATATCGAGGGAGACACGCTTGTAGTTCGCCTGGATAAAGCGAATTTCGCGGTTGCCAGTGGCGCAGCTTGTTCCAGTGTCAATCCAGGGCAAAGCCATGTCCTCGAAGCAATGGGTGTTGAGCCCATGTTGGCACGTTGCGCGGTACGAGTAAGCCTGGGACAAAGCAATACGCTAGCACAGGTCGATGACTTCCTTAAAGCAGCCCGGCATATCGCGGAAGAATTACGACAGATAAACGGCATTACATTCTAAAACCGTTTTTCGAGTAAAATACACGGCTTTCTGAAACAATCAGTCATCTCTCACACTTATTCAAGACACTTGATAAATCACCTAATGGCCGACAAAAAAAACAACTCCCCTGTTAAAGCGATTATTCTCGGCGCCGGGCAAGGTCGGCGACTTTTGCCATTGACAGAAAATTCTCCAAAATGCCTACTACCAGTTTCCAACAAACCGGTAATAGAATGGCAAATTGATGCATTACTTTCTGTCGGCATCGACGAGATTACCGTTATTGCCGGGTTTCAGGTTGGCCAGGTAGAGGCGCTTTTACAACAACGTTATGCAGATTATCCACAAATCCGGGTATTATTTAATCCGTTTTACGAAGTGGCTGACAATCTAGCCAGTTGCTGGATAGCGCGCGCTATGATGGATAGTAACTTTTTATTACTAAATGGCGATACGGTTTTCGAATCCGCATTGCTATCACAGGCATTGAATTCTGCGCCTGCGCCAATTACACTTTGCGTAGATTATAAAAACACATACGATGCGGACGATATGAAAGTTCAACTGGATTCGGACGGCTTTGTTAAACAGGTCAGCAAAATACTACCCGCTGATCAAATTAATGCAGAATCCATTGGCTTGATTTATTTTCGCGAACAAGGGCCCAAAAACTTCCGTGAAGCTGTCGAATCGGCGCTTCGGCATCCTGCCGAGTTGAAATCCTGGTACCTTACCATTATTGATAGACTGGCAGACAAACACCTGGTCAAATCATGCTCAGTAGCTGGATACCGCTGGTGTGAGATTGATTTCATCGAAGATCTCGCAAGAGCCGGGATACTCTTTGCTGTCCAGAAAAATAGCACTGATCAAGCCAATCCAGCATAAGTTTATGATGAATAACACGACATCCTCAACAAAAATACATCACATGAATGCAACCATGCGAAAATTCGGTGCGCCGGACACTGTGATTCACCAGTACCAATACTGGAGTGTTTTGCTGCGCCCTGCGCAAGCAACCCTGGGCGCACTCGTGCTAGCCGCTCATGAACCGGCGCGTGCATTCGCAGAATTAAGTCAGGCTGGCTTTACCGAGCTGCATCAAATTACCAAACAAATGGAATCCGCACTGGCAAAAGCCTTCGAGTATGACAAGCTAAATTATTTAATGCTGATGATGGTCGATCCGGATGTTCACTTTCATATCATACCCCGCTATGCACAGGCCAAACAGTTCAACAATATTGAATTTCTTGATCATGGCTGGCCGGGCGCCCCCAATCTTGGGCAGACAAATGAATCCGACACAGCTACCAATCGCCTCATCATGGAACACATTTCATCTTGCTGGACCCGAGAATAATTGAAAATGACCGATACGCCCTCCACCACTCAAGAATTTCCCCTAAAGGAAGCACACCGCCTAGTGCGCGACCTGATGACACCCAATCCCTGGATTTACTGGACTGATTTTTTATTCCACATTGTGTTGGGTTGGGCTGCCTTTGCAACGGCACTGTTTTCACCGTTATTTTCTGCTTTGCAAATGATCGCCTATGTCGTGGCCGTCTTGGCTATTTATCGCGCGGCGATATTTATTCACGAGCTTGCGCATTTAAAAAAAGGCACTTTCAAGATATTCCGCTTGGTGTGGAACTCAACTTGCGGTATCCCACTGTTGATCCCCTCTTTTACCTACGACGGCGTTCATAATGACCACCATAAACCGGATGTTTATGGTACCAGCAACGATGGGGAATATATTCCGTTTGCTACAAAAAAACCAATAGAAATGGTTGGCTATGTCCTGCTGTCGGCAATATTGCCATTATTACTCGTTTTTCGCTTTTTACTGCTTACGCCGTTGTCTTATCTAATTCCACCATTGCGTAAAATTGTCTGGGAGCGCGCATCCTCAATGACTATTGATCCAAGTTACAAACGCGCAGAAAATGCCATCCGGAACGACACCAACTGGCAACAACAGGAATTAGCAACATGC
>JAJFJI010000304.1 GCA_021774205.1 Nitrosomonas sp. | reverse complement strand
ACATCAATGACTGTTCCAGCAATACCAGACTGCACACGTAGTGACGTATCCTTTACATCTGAAGCTTTTTCGCCAAAAATTGCGCGCAATAGTTTTTCTTCGGGCGTCAATTGCGTTTCACCTTTTGGTGTCACCTTGCCGACTAAAACATCCCCTGCTTCAACTTCAGCGCCAATATATACAATACCTGATTCATCCAGACGTCCTAACTGCTGCTCGGATAAATTAGGGATATCAGCGGTTATTTCCTCTGTCCCTAGTTTAGTATCGCGACTCACTACAGATAATTCTTCAATATGTATGGATGTAAAACGATCCTCTGCAACAACTCGTTCTGATATAAGAATGGAATCTTCAAAGTTGTAACCATTCCATGGCATAAACGCCACCAGCATATTCTGCCCAAGCGCAAGTTCACCTATGTCGGTCGAAGCGCCATCTGCAATGACGTCATCACGTGAAATATCATCGCCAATTCTGACTAATGGACGCTGATTAATATTTGTGTTCTGATTTGAGCGGGTATATTTAATTAAGTTATATATATCTACACCAACCTCACCAGCTCGTGTTTCAGCATCATGCACCCGCACTACCATACGGCTGGCATCAACATAATCGACCACACCACCTCGTACTGCTCGTACTGTCGTTCCCGAATGCAGCGCCACTACGCGTTCAATTCCCGTCCCTACTAGTGGTTTTTCCGCACGCAGGCAAGGCACTGCCTGACGCTGCATGTTGGACCCCATCAACGCACGGTTAGCATCATCATGCTCTAAAAATGGAATCAGAGAAGCTGCCACTGACACAATCTGCGCAGGTGCAACGTCCACATGCTCAATACGATCCGGCGACGACAAAGTAAACTCATTCTTATGCCGGCAAGATACAATCTCATTTACAAACTTCCCATCTTGGTCCAATTCCGCATTCGCTTGCGCTATCATGAACTGGCCTTCTTCAATAGCAGAAAGATAAGAAATGTCATTGGTGACTTTACTATTTTCAACTTTGCAATAAGGTGTCTCTATAAATCCATACTCATTGGTGCGCGCATAAAGTGCCAATGAATTAATAAGGCCAATATTAGGTCCTTCCGGTGTTTCAATTGGACAGACACGCCCATAATGCGTTGGATGAACGTCACGCACTTCAAAACCAGCACGTTCGCGCGTTAATCCACCTGGACCTAACGCAGAAATACGTCTTTTATGCGTAATCTCAGAAAGCGGATTCGTTTGATCCATAAACTGAGACAACTGACTGGAACCAAAAAATTCCCGTGCTGCCGCTGATACCGGTTTTGCATTAATCAAATCATGCGGCATCAGATTTTCTGATTCCGCCTGACTTAAACGTTCTTTCACCGCCCGCTCAACACGCACTAACCCGGAACGAAATTGATTCTCAGCTAATTCACCTACCGAACGTACACGTCGATTTCCTAAGTGATCAATATCATCTATCTCGCCACGACCATTACGCAACTCTACAAGAATTTTTATTACCTCTACAATATCTTCATTTGATAATGTAAGCGGTCCCGTTAGTTCCGTTCTACCCACGCGACGATTAAATTTCATCCGCCCAACGACAGACAAGTCGTAACGTTCTGGCGAATAAAACAAATTACCAAACAGCGACTTAACGGCTTCTTCCGTTGGTGGCTCACCAGGGCGCATCATGCGATAAATTGCCACCTGCGCCGACATCACGTCAGTCGTTTCATCAATGCGCAATGTCTGTGATAGAAATGGTCCATGGTTGAGATCATTAACATAGAGGGTATTAATTTTCCCGATTCCAACCTCACGTAATTTGGTCAGCGTTGTTTCAGTGATCTCCTCATTAACCAATGCAACAACCTCACCTGTTTCTTTATCGATCACGTCATGAGCCAGTATCCGTCCCAATAAAAATTCTTCTGGAACAATAAGCTCATTTATATTGGCTTGTTGCAACTCACGAATATGCTTGGCCGTGATACGTTTATCTTTTTGAACAATAACTTTACCACTTTTATCAGTGATATCTATATTTGCAACTTCCCCACGTAAACGTTCTGGAACCAGCTCGAACAAAATCTCGCTTGCAGTAAAATTAAAGCTATCAAAAATAAAAAATTCAGCAAGAATTTGTTCAGATGTGCATCCAATTGCTCTCAACAATGTCGTCACCGGCATCTTGCGACGACGGTCAATACGAAAATAAAGGCAATCTTTAGGGTCAAACTCAAAATCAAGCCACGAACCACGATAAGGTATTATACGGGCTGAAAATAATAACTTTCCTGATGAATGTGCTTTTCCACGATCATGCTCAAAAAATACCCCTGGAGATCGATGCAATTGAGACACAATTACTCGCTCAGTACCATTAATGACAAATGAACCGGTTTCAGTCATCAGAGGAATTTCTCCCATGTAAACTTCCTGCTCCTTTACTTCTTTCACAGTCGGCTTGGTTGTCTCTTTTTCCAGAATGGTAAGCCTGACTTTGGCGCGCAACGGAGAAGCATAGGTTAGCCCACGCTGCTGACACTCCTTTACATCAAATGAAGGCGTGCCCAATGAATAACTGATAAAATCTAGGCGTGCACTCTTAGAGTGACTTTCAATCGGAAATATTGAATTAAATGCTGCTTGCAAACCTTGATTACGCCGCTTACTAGGGACCGTTTTTTCTTGCAAAAAAGCTGCGTATGATTCGAGCTGTGTAGCGAGAAGAAAGGGAATCGGCAAAACGCTGGCACGCTTAGCAAAACTTTTACGGATACGTTTTTTCTCGGTAAACGAATAGCTCATGGAATTTCTCCGGAAGAAGAGATAGAGGAAAGATAGACTAAAGCAGGATGCTAATCCTGCTAGTGGGATATTTTTTCTACGCTACAATATAAAATATCCAGCTTAAACAGGCTGGCAACTCATAAAAATTGCCAGCCTTTCAATAATTTAAATCGGTGCGTTATTTGATTTCGCAGGTAGCGCCAGCTTCAGTCAGTTGCTTCTGGATTCCTTCTGCATCATCTTTAGCGATGCCCTCTTTTACTGCTTTAGGTGCACCATCCACCAGGTCTTTTGCCTCTTTCAGGCCTAAACCTGTTACTGCACGCACGACCTTAATGACACTAACTTTGCTTGATCCTGCAGAAGTTAGCACAACCGAAAATTCAGTTTGTTCTTCTGCACCGGCTGCACCACCTGCAGCTGGTGCAGCAACTGCAACTGCTGCAGCCGCTGCGGCAGATACGCCAAATTTTTCTTCCATTTCTTTAATTAACTGTGAAAGCTCCAGCACAGTCATATTTGCAATTGAATCTAATAGTTCTTCTTTAGATACAGCCATAATTTTCTCCTGGTAAATTTATTTTCCGGTTTTTGATCATGAATACAAAAAGTATGCATCATCAGGGTTATTTATTATC
>JAJFJI010000303.1 GCA_021774205.1 Nitrosomonas sp. | reverse complement strand
AAAAGATACAACAAGAGATGATGGTAATCACGGTATTGTTTTTATGGCGTTGAATGCTGATATTAATCGTCAGTTTGAATTTGTCCAACAGCAATGGATTAATTACGCAAATGATTTTAAAGAAGGTAACGACAAAGAAGTCCTATTGGGCAATCATGATGTCAAAAATCCAGGAAAGGTCGTATTCCAAGTAGCAAAAGGTTCCGGAGAGCCGCCTCATTTTGTCAATAATATTCCACGCTTAGTTGAAACGCGGGGAGGCGACTATTTTTTTATTCCCAGTATTACAGCGTTAAAAATGATAGCGGGCGGCATTGTTGATCCGACATAAAATGGGGATTAAAAATCTTTTTCTAACAATAAAGTAGGATTGAAAATGGCTAAATCGGATAAAACAAATAGTGGTTTAATTAGTTGGGTATTCAATCACCTTGACATTGTTTTTTCTGTGCTTCGATGGGTAAAACCAACCATTGTTTTTAAAGGACAGGCTTTTGTTACCCGGTTTGATGACGTGTCGGAGGTGCTTGAGCGTGATTGGGTTTTTCAAGTGCCATATGCTGAAAAAATGGGTAAGGTAACCAATGGAAGTAATTTTTTCCTTGGTATGCAAAATACCGAGGAGTATACCCGGGATGTATCTAATATGCGTCTTGCCGCCAGCCGGGAAGATATTGGTGAAATCATCATCCCTTTTGTTGAAACCACTGCCACTGAAATTCTTTCTGCCAGCAATGGTAAACTGGATGTGGTTCAAGGTTTGTCACGAGTAGTTCCGACGCGTTTAATTGGAAAATATTTTGGTACGCCCGGGTGGAATGAAAACGAATTTACGGATGCAGCCACCCTTATGTTTCAGTTTTTGTTTTATCCGGATGATGCTGAGGTGGAAAAGAATGCATTGATCGCCGCTGAGAAAACACGTCAATATCTGGATCAAGCAATTGTCGAACGAAAATCAAATCGTAATCAACAAGATGACGTATTGGAACGGTGCTTAAAATTGCAGGATGCCGAAATACCAGGCATGGAAGACCAGGACATCCGCAATAACTTTATCGGTTTAATTATTGGTGCGATTCCGACCACATCAAAATGTGTAGCTACTACATTAAATTATCTGTTTGATCAGCCTGAGTTATTAGTCACAGCGCAACAGTCTGCGCGAGCGGATGATGATGCAGCAATGGTGCAATATGTACAAGAAAGTCTTCGTTTGAACCCTTTTTCAGCAGGAATTCAACGTGTCTGCACAGAAGATTATGTAGTTGCCAAGGGTACCTTACGCTCAACCAAAATCCCCAAAGGAACCATAGTGTTGGCAGCAACACAATCTGCCATGATGGATCAACGGAAAGTGGATCAGCCATCTAAATTCCGGCTAGACCGCCCCAGCTATATTTATATGCATTTTGGTTATGGCTTGCATACCTGTTTTGGGCAATATATTAATTTAGCGCAAATTCCAGCGATTTTAAAAGCTGTATTGAAACAAAAGGGGTTGCGCCGTGTTGCTGATATGAAAAGTGTCGGACCCTTCCCGGTCAACCTTGAAATAGAATTTGATGTTTAGATTAGCTTAAACCTAGAAACCGCAGTTGATTGCTGAAAATATGAGAGTTAATGATATGAATTATGGGTGCATACGCACAGTAACATCATTCAATTTTCTAGTAAAATCACAAAATGCGGTTATTAAGTTGAAATAATACTCCATTTTTTTATCCAGATTTGAATGTAAAAAAATTAGGATATCAAATTTAATATTTAGGGTAGTCAATAATATGGCCAATGAAAAAAGAATTCCAAAAGTAATTTCCTTTTCTCCAAGTGCAGACTGTGAACTAGGGCGCTGGGTTTTGTTATTTCATGGCATTGATTATGTAGAGAAACGGCATGCGCCACCTTTCTTTTTTTTGATTAATAAATTGAATGGCGGAAAAAGCTTTATCTTATTTATTGACAAAGGGTTAAAGCTTAACACCGTTCGCACTATTATCGATCATTTTGATCGTTTGGCCGAACCTGAAAGAAAGCTCATTCCAGATGAATCTGCACAAGCTATTGAAACAAGCTGGCATAGCTATAATACCGAATTAGGTGAGGCGGTAGTTACCTGGGCCTATTCGAATTTGTTACCACATAAAGAGATCATGATTCGGCCATTAAGCTTAGGCAGTCCGTGGATTGAGCGTTTCTTTGTGAAGCATTGTTACAACTTACCCGAGAAATTAATGTGGAAATCTTTAAAGTTGAACAAAGCCGCTGCAGATGAAGCGCTTTTAGTCATTCAAAGCAAATTTCAGGAAGTCGATCAGATATTGTCCGACGGTAGAAAGTTTCTGTTGGGTGATCGTATGACACTGGCTGACATGGCTTTTGCAGTCAGTGGTGCACCGCTGGTATTGCCGGCAGGCTACGGTGGCTATCAATATGAACAGGGTCCAATCCCGATGTTCGAGCAGTTCCCAATAGAATTACAAGAAATTATTAGCGCTATGCGACTTACAACTGCAGGAAAATTTATCCTGCGGCTGTATGCAGAAGAACGGTATCGTGGCTTGCCTAGTTCATAAGAAAAAATAATATGTGAAAAGAATAATGGTTGCGGGTGTTTGGTGCGTGTTAGCGAGCATGTTTGACTTGGTTATGACGCCAAATTGGAGGCATCTGAATGATTGTCTTGCGTCTTTGCATCTGATAAATAGGGTTATAAATGTCTAAATCTTTTGATGTAGCTGTAATTGGCGCTGGTCCTGGTGGCTACGTAGCCGCAATACGTTGTGCACAATTGGGCCTGAATACCGTTTGTATTGATGAATGGGAGAATTCAAAAGGAAAAATAAGCCTGGGCGGGACTTGTCTTAATGTTGGATGTATTCCTTCCAAAGCGCTACTTGAATCGTCAGAAAATTATTTTCGTGCGATTCATAAATTTCCGGCGCATGGAATCAAGGCGGAAGGAATATCGGTTGATGTACCTTTAATGATTGCTCGCAAAGATAAAATTGTCACGACTTTTACCAGCGGTATAGCCGCCTTGTTCAGAAAAAATAAAGTTACTTCAATGCATGGTAAGGGGACAATTTTAAAGCGTGAAAAGAATGAGAAAACATGGCAAATAGAAATTAGCAATAAAAAGGCAGCAGAAAAAATCCAGTCGAAATATGTCATTATCGCGACAGGATCAACGCCACGTCAGTTATCGTTTGCACCAATCGACAATGAAAAAATCCTGGATAATGTGGGTGCGTTGGCGTTAACTGAAATTCCTGAACGTTTGGGGGTCATTGGTGCGGGTGTTATAGGTCTGGAAATGGGGAGTGTTTGGCGTAGATTTGGCGCTGAAGTCTCTATTCTTGAGGCAATGCCTGAATTTCTTATGGCTGCTGATGAGCAAGTAGCGAAAGAGGCATATAAAATCTTTCGCAAGGAGCCCGGATTATCCATACAAACGAACATTAAAATTAAATCAGTTAAGCATAACAAGAAAAATGTAGTCGTCGAATATTCGGATTCAAGCAGTGAGTTGCAGAAGCTGGAGGTGAATAAACTCATTGTTGCTGTTGGCCGGGTGCCTAATACTGCTGGCTTGGGTTCTGAAGTCATTGATCTTAAGATAGATGATCGCGGCTGTATCGTAGTAGATGAATTTTGCCGCACTAACTTAACGAATATTTATGCCGTTGGTGATGTAGTGCGTGGACCGATGCTCGCGCATAAAGCTTCTGAAGAAGGTGTTGCAGTTGCAGAAACAATATTGGGGATAGAGAGTGGTTCGAATGTGACCCACAAAGTCGACTTTAATGTCATTCCCTGGGTTATTTATACCTCTCCAGAAATCGCTTGGGTCGGCAAGACTGAACAGGAATTAAAAGCGGCTGGTACTCCCTATAAGGCCGGACAGTTTCCGTTTATAGCCAATGGTCGTGCACGTGCATTGGGAGAAACGGCCGGGTTTGTCAAGGTACTTGCAGATGAAGCAACAGACCGAATTCTTGGCGTTCATATGATCGGCCCTTATGTGTCAGAATTAATTTCTGAGGCGGTTGTGGCGATGGAGTTTGCCGCCAGTAGCGAAGATATTGCCCGCATTATTCACGCCCATCCATCATTGTCTGAAGTGCTGCATGAAGCAGCACTTAACGCTGATGGACGAGCGCTACATATTTAGAAAATTAGTGCAGACTTTATGTAGGTAAATATTATTGAATGAAACAATCCTGTCTGGCTGCATTTACCGAGCAGGCCCAACGCGTTTCGTTAATCCCCGCCGTGCGGTTAAAGGTATACTCAACTAATAAATTTCTGGTTTGTTCCGCATTGAGCGTAACTTTTTCTGGGAGATACTTTTCTAGATTCCAGAACCTGATTCTACAAAATTCTTCTTCCTTTTCACATATACGCTTAATTGCGGAGCTGTAGACAGTTATATCAGAAGTTTTATCTCGCTCAACCAGCACAATATAGACAAATTTTCCTGTATTGTTACCTAACTCTAATATGCGTATCAGTCCCCAGCCATGACCGGTATCTAATGGCCCCGATGACTGTTCAACAACTTCTTCGGATGGTTCTGAAGATTGTTCAGCAGGCTCTTCTGCCTCTGATGAGGCAAAAACAGGGCATGATATCATTAACGCCAAAAAAACCAAACCAATCATATTTTTATACATAATCTCTCCGTGATATTAACTATTATTTTTTGCATTGCTGCGCACATTCTTTTTCCCGGGTGCTTCATAAATAACCCCCCTTTTTGTTTTCCTAATATTTTTACACGTTAATCCACACACCCGCTATGAACAGTGCAATTCTCATTGAACAAAATTAGTTAAACGTCTAATTATTGCATAAATATTGGTGGTATTCTTAAAGAAATCACATATAAAATTAGTTCAG
>JAJFJI010000302.1 GCA_021774205.1 Nitrosomonas sp. | reverse complement strand
CCCCCATTTTTGGGCATTAGCACTGTATCGGAAAAATGAATATGCAAAAATAGGCATGCCCATGCTGCCGGTTACTCATGGCGATCAATTTACACGCCTACACGTATTATTGTATACCGTGATATTGTGTATTGTCACCGCTCTGCCGTACATTACACAAATGAGCGGTCTGATATATTTGGCGAGTGCCATCGTATTAAACGGGTTCTTTATGTACTATGCAATAGAAATTTACCGTAATTATAGTGACTCGTTGGCAAGAAAAACATTCCGTTATTCAATACTTTATCTGGCATTATTGTTTGTTGCCTTACTGGTCGATCATTATTTCTTTTTCTAAATGATTGTATTGAAGTGTTAACTAAAAACCTCATCAAGTTGATGAGGTTTTTTTTGTCAAGTTTATGGAAACAACTTGCCGGGGTTAAGTATATTATTGGGATCAAATATCTTTTTGATATCTTTCATTAGATTAAGTGTTGCCGAATCAATTTCTTTTGTTATATAGGAACGCTTCTCTCGGCCAATGCCATGTTCGCCAGATAACGTTCCATTGAATTGAATCACTAGATCAAAGATATTATCTAAACATTGGTAGGCACGTCTGGATTCATCTTCATCGTCAGGGTCAATCAACAGATTGACATGAATATTGCCATTTCCTGCATGCCCGAAATTAACATTAGTAATTTGGTAGTTGTCGCATAATTGCGCTAATTCTTTAAGAAAATCCGGTAGTGAATTAACCGGCACAACAATATCTTCATTAATTTTTTTTGGCGCAATATCCCGCAGCAACGGCGATAGTGCCTTGCGTGTTTTCCACAAAGTTGCCGTATCGCCAGTTTGTTCAGCATTAAGTAAGCCATTATTTTGACAGGCAGATATTACGGAAGTGGTTGTTTCTGTAATATCACGCAACGATCCATCTACTTCAATCATTAACATGGCGTCGGCGTCTGGTGGGAGCATGTCAGGAAAACGGCCTCGAATCAAATTTAGCGAGCCTTTGTCTAAAAATTCCACTGCACTGGGTATCTGAGGTAAGGCCATTATGGCGATGATTGCAGTGGCGCAACTTGCCGTGTCGTAAAAATATGCAGTTACTCCCCCAGTCGCTTGGGGTAGTGCAGTCAATTTAAGCGTGGCTTCAGTAATAATAGCCAGTGTTCCTTCAGAGCCGATCAAAAGTCGTGTGAGATCGTAACCGACCACGCCTTTAGACGTGTAGCAACCCGTTTTTATAACCTTGCCAGAACCTGTGACTGCTTTTAGCCCCAATACATGATCACGCGTAGTGCCATATTTTACTGCATGTGGGCCACCTGCACTGGTAGCAATATTCCCCCCTATACTGCAATACATCGCGCTAGAGGGATCAGGCGGCCAAAAAAAACCATGCGGATGGGCTGCATCCTGGACTGACTGATTGAGTACACCGGGTTCAGCTACAATGACGCGATTAGCAGGGTCAATCGTGATGATCTGCAACATGCGTTCCAGCGATAATTCAATGCCTCCATGTTCTGGTAAGCACCCGCCGGCAGTACCAGTACCCCGCCCACGTGGTGTAAGTGGCGTTTTATATTTATTGCAGAGCAGGGTAATGGCTTGCACTTCGTCTGCAGTGATTGGAAAAGCGACGGCATCCGGCGGGAAAATTTTCCGGCTATTATCATAGGCGTAAGCATAACAATCCGTTGGGTCGGAATAAAGCCGATCATTAGGAAGCAGCTCGCGTAAGTCTCTTAAGAGCTCAGGTGATAGCATCAAATGCCATGCGCCAAAAATTTATGCAGTAATTTTTTATAGTGAACTGGGTTGTTAAATATTTTAGTCCAAATATTCAAATGCTTTAACAACTTTCAGTACGCCTGATGTGGCGCTGGCGATTTCCGCTGCATTGTCAGCTTCTTCGTGTATGACCATGCCAAGCAAATATACAATGCCATTCTCGGTAACCACTTTAATGTAGTTGATCTTAAATTTTCCTTTGGTTAGGAACCGTCCTTTAACCCGGGAAGTAATTAATGAATCTTTGCTGCGGGAAGTTAATGAACTATTCTTGGCAATTGCTATTTCATTAATGATGTTGCGTACATTTGGAATAGTCATAACAAGCCTTTCGGCTTGTTTTTTCATTACTTCATCAGGCACTTCACCGGTAAGTAGAACGATGCGGTTAAAGCTGGTGACATTGATGTGAATCTTATTGCCTAATTGCTCTTTAATTCGCCTGTTGCTTTTTAATTCGATCGATTCATCTTCAACGAAGATACCGCTGGTGCGTCTATCTTCAGACACAACAGCAGTTGTGTCTGCGCCAGTGCTGACCCCGACAGCAGCCATTGGTGCGCAACTGGCTAATATGGGGAGTAATAATGCGAGTAATCCATTGAGAGATATATTCTTCATGTGATTCATATCCAGAGGTTCAATAAATTTGTATCAGATGATACAGTAAAATAAAGTGTTAACGAAGATTGGATAATAAAACATCGATAATTGGCTGATTTATAGCGCAGGTTTTTTGCGATAATCCAAATATCCGCAGTTGAAG
>JAJFJI010000301.1 GCA_021774205.1 Nitrosomonas sp. | reverse complement strand
CTTGCAGTCAAACGAGTTGCGCTGCCCGGTGCGGTGGTGCAAATGGGCGTGGCGACTGCATTGGGCATGGTGCTTGCTTCCTGGTGGGGTTGGAGCTTTGGCGCTGGATTGGTTTTCGGTCTATCGCTATCCTGTGCCAGTACAGTCGTCTTGCTTAAAGCGTTAGAGTCCCGTGGCTTTTTGGAAACAATGAATGGCCGTATTGCTGTGGGCTGGCTGGTGGTGGAGGATCTGGCAACCGTGCTGGTTCTGGTTTTGCTCCCATCGTTTGCAGACATCCTGGGTGGAACGGCAGAATCAGCAGATAAAGCCACCCCACTTTGGTTCACAATCGGCGTGACGTTGTTACAGGTCACCGCGTTTATTGCGCTGATGTTAATTGTCGGCCGTCGCGTACTACCTTGGATGTTGTGGAAGATCACACAGACTGGCTCGCGTGAATTGTTTACCTTGGGAATCGTGACTTCTGCAATCAGCATTGCCTATGTCGCAGCGGAACTGTTCAGTGTATCTTTTGCATTGGGTGCTTTTTTTGCCGGCACGGTGTTGCGGGAATCAAAATTCAGTCGCCGTGCTGCCGAAGAGTCTCTGCCGCTTCGTGACGCATTTGCAGTGCTATTCTTTGTTTCTGTTGGTATGTTATTCGACCCAGCCGTGTTGATTGAGGAGCCGATACGTGTCTTAGGGGTTGTTGCTATTATTATTGTTGGCAAGTCGATTGCCGCTATGTTGTTGGTGCTCATGCTTCGCTATCCGCTAAATACAGCACTGACGGTTGCCGCAAGTTTAGGTCAGATCGGTGAATTCTCTTTTATTCTGGCGGGACTTGGCCTGTCGCTTGGTTTAATGCCGGCCGAGGGACTCAGCCTGGTGCTAGCTGGCGCATTGATCTCAATCGCCTTTAATCCCGTTGCGTTTGCTGTCATTGTTCCGTTCAGCAATTGGGCGACCAAACATTCGGAATTGGCGCGCCGCTTCGCACAGCGTGATGATCCGTTTGCCGAACTGCCAATGAGTACAGAACGCAAGTTTCTCGAAGGGCAAGTCGTGCTGGTTGGCTATGGCCGGGTTGGTCGTTGCATTGCCAACGCATTAAATAAACAAGGAATTCCTTACATTGTTGCGGAGCAAAATCGCGAACAAGTGGAAGATCTTCGCCAGCAAGGCGTGGCCGCTGTTTCGGGAAATGCGGCCGAGCCTTCAGTGCTGATTCAAGCGCATATTGCTAATGCCGCAATGCTGGTTATTGCGGTTCCTGATCCGATAAATGTCCGTCAAATGGCTGATACCGCACGTACCCTAAACCCAGATATAGAGATCGTGTTACGTACCAACAATGAAGACGAATCAAAGCTTTTGCGGAAGGATGATGTTGGCGTCGTGTTCTTTGGTAAAGAAGAACTTGCCAATGGTATGATAAATCATGTATTGCAACGCTTTAATCCGTAAACAAGGTTATCGTTGCTTCAAGCGATGATCAATCGGGAAATACAAATTATGAGGTCAAAGTAATGGCGCAACAAAGCTATGTCGGTATCGATCAAGATGAAAACGGTGGTATGACGCACCTTGGTCGTATTGTAAGGGATGCCTGGGTGTTTGGTATTCTGCCCGAATCTGAAAAATGCGCCGGGTGGGAAGCATCACAAATGCAAAACTTGTATGAAAAAGTCTATGAGGCATGGGAGCCATACGCGCATTTGCCCAGTCGCCTGCCAGATGAATTGCGGCAACGGCATACAGAAATTTATGCGCAGGCAATTATGATTGCCAAAAGCAAGGGATGGGACGCGGAACTGGAAGATGATGAATAGATCTGGTTTTTTTCTGTTGAATCACGCAGCTTGAAACGTGGCAAATGAATAAAGCTTGTTCCAATTAAGCGACAGGCTTTGGAAATTTTATAATTCGCGCTGAATTATTCAGCGTTTCTTTGTCTGCGAGCGCTCGTAATGCAACAGGAAATTCTCTTTGTAACCGGGAAATAATGACCGCCTGTTTTTCACGATAATAAACAGCCTTATAAGCAACCGGTTGATCCAAGGAAGTGCGCATTTTTGATTGAAAATCTTGCCATGCGATATCTATCCAGCATTTGCGTTCCCCATCGATAAACACAAACTCTTCTATATTCACAATTGCCAGATACTGCATGCTGCGAATCGGAACAAATAAATGTCCGCTAGCGCAACGCGCCAACAAGGTAATTGCAAGATTGTATGTGCTGGCAGGTAAGGAACGCGCTTCCCGACTTGTTTCACTGCTCCGGTAACAGGTAATTTCCATCTTGTATCTAATTAATATCAGAAAAATTATTATAGCAATTTACATTAATGCAACCCACAGACTCGGAAAAACCAACGTCGAATCGTAATGACCTAAAAACAATTCATACCTTACTTCCATATTTATGGGAATTCAAGGGTAGAGTGATTCTGGCATTAAGCCTGCTAATCCTGGCAAAACTGGCCAATGTCTCAGTCCCGTTGGTTTTAAAGGAAATTGTTGATGCCTTGGATCAGCCCCGCGCCATGCTGGTATTGCCGGTATTTATGGTGCTAAGCTACGGGATTCTACGCTTGTGCAGTACGTTATTTGGGGAATTACGTGACGCGATATTCGCCAAGGTCACGCAGCGGGCGATCCGGCGTATTGCCACCAAAGTATTTACTCATTTACACGCCCTTTCATTGCGGTTTCATCTGGAACGGCAAACCGGTGGGGTATCACGTGATATTGAACGCGGTACACGAGGTATTTCCTTTTTGCTGAATTTTATGCTTTTCAATATCCTGCCGACGCTGCTGGAAATTAGTCTAGTCATGGGAATTTTGATTATTCAATATGACATCTTATTTTCTGTCATCATATTTTTGACCTTATTGGCCTATATTTCATTGACATTGATTGTTACAGAATGGCGTATGATTTTTCGCCGTACAATGAATAATATGGATTCAAAAGCCAATACTCAAGCTATCGATAGCTTGTTGAATTATGAAACTGTCAAATATTTTGGTAATGAAGCGTGGGAGGCCAAGCGTTACGATGAATATATGCAGACCTGGGAAAAAGCGGCGATACGCAATCAGACTTCACTGGCTAGTCTAAATGCAGGACAAAGTGCCATCATTGCAGTAGGCGTCACTCTTCTGATGTTGCTGGCAGCTGATCAGGTGATCGAGGGAACCATGTCACTGGGCGATTTGGTTCTGGTGAATGCTTTTATGCTGCAACTTTACATGCCCTTACACTTTCTTGGATTTGTCTATCGTGAAATTAAACATTCGCTGGCGGATATGGAAAGAATGTTTAGCCTGCTGGCAGAAAACAAAGAAATTGAAGACAATCCTGGCGCAAAAATTCTTAATTCGCGGAATGCAACCATTCGCTTTGTTAATGTAAATTTTGGCTACGAATCTAACCGGCAAATTTTACACAATGTCAGTATTAATATTCCTGCTGGTCAGAATGTCGCGATTGTTGGTCACAGTGGCTCAGGAAAATCGACGTTGTCGCGTTTACTGTTTCGTTTCTATGATGTAAGCGCCGGTTGTATTCTAATCAATAATCAGGATATTCGTGATGTAACCCAGCAAAGCCTGCGCGCAGCCATGGGCATCGTACCCCAGGATACCGTTTTGTTTAATGAAAGTATCTACTTCAATATTGCCTATGGACGACCTGAGGCAATACCCGAGGAGATATTTGCCGCAGCCAGATCAGCGCATATTCACGACTTTATCGAAAGTCTGCCGGATAAATATGAGACGACTGTTGGGGAACGTGGTCTGAAGCTCTCAGGTGGAGAAAAACAGCGCGTTGCCATCGCTCGCACCATTTTGAAAAAGCCGGATATCCTGATCTTCGATGAGGCCACTTCCGCGTTGGACTCAAAATCTGAAAAACTGATTCAGGCTGAGTTAAAGCGCATTGCCATTAACCGCACTACGCTGACCATTGCCCATCGCCTTTCTACCATCGCGGATGTCGATCAGATCCTGGTCATGGACCATGGCCGGATCATTGAACACGGCAACCACCAGCAGTTATTGGCAGCCAATGGCGCGTATACTCGTATGTGGGTATTACAACAGCAACAGGCGCAAAAAGATCAGCAAACCTCATGAAAATTAGGCATATCAAAAATGAATTGGTGCATCATTAGAAATTTACAACACGACACAATCGAATAACCGGCAGCGCAAACAGGCAAGACTGGGTTGCTTGTCACCAGCAGCATTTACGCTGCGATATGATGAAAATCTACTCGCTGCTTGACCCGATGGACGCCATATTTGACAGCACATACATCATTTAGCTCGAAGATTAGTGGTGTGAACATCAACAGTAGCTGATGCGCGAAGCTCATTCATTCTCATCCGTTCTGTCAATCAGATAGGGTTTGGCAAGCCAAAAGCCCTGAACATAATCGACCCCCATTTGTTTAAGCAGCTCCATCGTTTTGGCATTTTCTACCCATTCAGCGATCGTCTTTAGTCCCATTACATGACCAATGTCATGAATCGCTTCGACCATGGCATGGTCAATCGGGTCAGTGATCATGTCCTTGACAAGCCGCCCGTCGATTTTTAGATAATCCAATGGAATATCTTTCAAATAACTAAATGAAGATAAGCCGCTGCCGAAATCGTCCATTGAAAAACGACAACCCAACTCCTTGAGGGTCGATATAAACTTCGCGACATGTTTAAGGTCGGCCAATGCGACATTTTCAGTAATTTCAAAACAGAGGCTGGATGGATCTTGTTTATATGCCTTGATGGTGTCAACGACAAAATCGAGAAAATTCTCATCCCCAAGTGCTTGCGCGGATAAGTTGATAGCGTAAGTAACCTTGGCTCGTTGATGGGTGGCGGTCCGGAGTAACTTGAGAGATCGTTCTACTACCCAGCGATCAATCATCAGCATCTGATCGTATCGTTCGGCGGAAGGAAGAAATGCGCCTGGTAATATCAATTTTCCCTGCTCATCGTGAAGACGTAGAAGAATTTCGCCATGCTCTTCAGGCCCTTTTTTCTTAGAGATAGGTATAATGGGTTGAAAATACAGACATAACCTTTTTTCTGTCATGGCGAGTTGAATACGGGGCAACCACTGCATTTCCCCTGATCTTTTTTGCAATAAACTATCGTCAGTTTGATAAACATGGACCCGGTTGCGCCCACTTTCTTTGGCTGCATAACATGCGCTATCTGCTGCACTCATTGCTTTTGACAGGCTTTCATTAGGCCGATTTATTGGGAACAATCCAATACTAACGCCAATGGTGAAAACCTTGCTTTGCCACTGATATCGTAAGTCTTGAACTATTTCACGAAGCGTATGCGCAATCCGCAACGCTTTCTTATGCGGGCAATGCTCCAGAATAACGCCAAATTCATCACCACCCAGGCGTGCCAAGGTATCTCTTGTACGCAATCTGGAGTGTAAAAGCACGGTTACTTGTCGCAGCAATTCATCCCCTGCGCTATGTCCACAAGTATCGTTGACCACTTTAAATTGATCAAGATCGAGATACAGGAGCGCATGTGAATGGCCATCATGAGTCGATGCTAAAACTTTAGTGAGGCGAGTTTCAAATTCATCGCGATTTAG
>JAJFJI010000031.1 GCA_021774205.1 Nitrosomonas sp. | reverse complement strand
AAGAGTTCTCGTTATATTACGCCTGATTCTGTTCGTGAAATTGTCCCGGCATTGCCGCCATTTGTAACGACGGTTGGCGTTTATGTTGACCCGACGCAGGAATGGGTGGAAGAAACTGCTGTGGCAGGTGGCTTGAGCTTGTTACAATTTCATGGCGATGAGTCACCTGAATTTTGTGATCAATTTTCTTTGCCTTATATCAAAGCGATTCGTGTCAGAGAAGGCGTGGATTTGTTACAATACGTGACTCGCTATCGCCATGCCAGGGGGTTGTTGCTAGATGCTTATACGGCGGGAATGCCGGGTGGGACAGGGCATGTGTTTGATTGGAAACTGATCCCACAGGACTTGTCTTTGCCTTTAATCCTCTCTGGCGGCCTTAATCCGAGTAATGTGTTGCAAGCGATCAAACAGACACGGCCATGGGCGGTCGATGTTTCAAGTGGCGTGGAAGCTGCCAAGGGTATAAAAGACGAAAAGAAAATTTCTGCTTTCATGCAAGGAGTTAGAAAGAGTGAAAGTTTATGATCTTCCTGATAAGCAGGGTCATTTTGGTCCTTACGGGGGCATATTTGTTGCAGAGACGTTAATCTCCGCACTTGACGATTTGCGCGTTCAGTATGAGCGGTATCAAAATGATGCTGATTTTCAGGCTGAGTTTGCTTATGAATTAAAACATTATGTCGGGCGACCAAGCCCGATTTATCATGCCAAGCGTTGGTCAGCGCATCTGGGTGGCGCACAGATTCTTTTGAAACGGGAAGATCTGAATCATACCGGTGCGCACAAAGTAAACAATACCATTGGGCAGGCACTGTTGGCGCGCCGCATGGGAAAATCCCGTATCATTGCTGAAACCGGGGCCGGTCAGCATGGGGTTGCCAGCGCGACGGTGGCAGCGCGCTACGGTATGGAATGCGTGGTTTATATGGGTTCCGAGGACGTCAGGCGTCAGGCGACCAACGTCTACCGTATGAAATTGCTGGGCGCGACCGTTGTGCCTGTTGAGTCAGGTTCACGCACATTAAAAGATGCACTCAATGAAGCCATGCGTGACTGGGTCACCAACGTGGAAGATACCTTTTATATTATTGGAACGGTGGCGGGACCCCACCCGTATCCGATGATGGTGCGAGATTTTCAGGTGGTCATTGGAAATGAAGCAAAAAAACAGATGCAGGAAGAGTATGGGCAGCAGCCAGATGCATTGATTGCCTGCGTGGGCGGGGGGTCGAACGCGATTGGACTTTTTTACCCTTATATTGATAACAAGGATGTGCGCATGATAGGTGTTGAAGCAGCGGGGAAGGGTGTCGACACTGATCAGCATGCCGCCACTTTGATGAAGGGATCCCCCGGGGTGCTTCATGGGAATCGCACTTATCTGATTCAGGATGAAAATGGTCAGATAATTGAGACACACTCGATTTCCGCTGGACTGGATTATCCCGGTGTCGGGCCAGAACATGCATGGTTGAAAGATATAGGCCGTGCTGAGTATGTGGCCGTCACTGATGATGAAGCATTGGAAGCCTTTCACGCGCTTTGTCGCTTTGAAGGGATCATGCCGGCTTTGGAGTCCAGTCATGCATTAGCTTACGCTGCCCGATATGCACCGACGCTGAGTAAGAACCAGTTGTTGCTAGTTAATCTTTCGGGTCGTGGCGATAAGGATATGGCTACTGTCGCAGAGATGTCCGGAATAAAACTTTAAGCGTCGTCCGTGAATAACTTTAACATCTCGGGTCCCAACTTCAGGTTATGCATGTGATTCAATAGCCTGTTAACAGTCATCATAAGTTTACATTATTACTACCAGTATGAATCGTATTGCCACTACTTTTGCCACACTGAAAGCACAAAATAAAAAAGCGTTAATTCCATTTATTACCGCTGGGGATTCCGATCCGTCAATGACAGTTCCCTTAATGCATGAATTAGTTCAGGCTGGTGCAGATATTATTGAGTTGGGTGTGCCATTTTCCGATCCGATGGCGGATGGACCGACGATCCAACGATCTTCCGAGCGTGCGTTAAAGCACTACGTGGGCCTGAGGGATGTGATGGCGATGGTTGCTAAATTCAGAAAAACAGATGGTAATACACCTGTGGTGCTGATGGGATATGCTAATCCGGTAGAGGCCATGGGCCAGAAAAATTTTGCAGCCAAGGCAAAAGAATGTGAGGTTGATGGTGTACTAATTGTGGATTATCCACCCGAAGAATGCGAAAATTGGATAATGCAGCTTAATCAATTTGGAATTGATGCTATTTTCCTGCTATCGCCGACAACGCCGCCAGCACGAATGCAGCAAGTGGCGAAAATGGCGCAGGGTTATATCTACTATGTTTCGTTAAAAGGTGTGACGGGTGCATCTCACCTTGATTTGTCTGACGTATCCAATATGCTAACACAATTGCGTTCGTATATTTCTATTCCTATCGGCGTGGGTTTTGGTATTCGTGATGGTGCAACAGCCAAGGCAGTATCTGAACTTGCAGATGCCGTGGTGGTGGGGAGCCGTATTATCGAGGTCATTGAAAAATCGCCCAAAACAGAAGTATTGGCTAATGTTGGAAATTTGTTAAAATCTCTTCGCAACGCCATTGATGAAAATCATGGCAAAGCGCCAAGTTAATGATAGGATGCTGAGCCAATGAGCTGGTTCGAAAAAATTATCCCACCTAAAATCAATCGTAAAGAAAGTGGTGAAAAGAAAATTGTTCCAGAAGGACTTTGGAGTAAATGCAGTGATTGCGAGGCTGTGCTCTATTATACTGATCTGGTGAAAAATTTTAACGTTTGTCCCAGGTGCGGTCATCACAATCGTGTTTCAGCGCGAGAGCGCCTTGACCAGTTGCTTGATGCTGACGGACGTGATGAGATTGGCGCTGAAGTGATTGCGCTTGACCCACTTAAATTTAAAGATAGCAAACGATACGTAGATCGGTTGTCGCAAGCAAAAGAAAACTCAGGTGAAGATGATGCGCTGGTTGTCATGCAGGGTCATGTCAAGACGGTGCCCGTTGTTGTCGCCGTATTTGAATTTGGCTTTATGGGTGGTTCAATGGGCTCGGTTGTAGGTGAACGTTTTGTTCGTGGTATTCAAGTATGTCTTGATAAGCATTTGCCTTTCATTTGTTTTTCCGCCAGTGGCGGTGCACGCATGCAAGAAGGTTTGTTTTCCCTGATGCAAATGGCCAAAACTTCGGCAGCCTTGACCCGCCTGAGTAAAGAAAAACTACCTTTTATTTCAGTATTAACCGATCCAACGATGGGAGGAGTATCCGCTAGTTTTGCCTTTATTGGGGATGTCGTGATCGCAGAACCGGGTGCTCTCATTGGTTTTGCTGGCCCACGTGTCATTGAACAAACCGTTGGTCAGAAACTGCCAGACGGATTTCAACGAGCTGAATTTCTATTGGATCATGGTGCAGTTGATATGATCGTCGATCGCAGGCAGATGCGTGACAAAATAGGTAATCTTTGCAGCTTGTTAATGCGTGTGCCGGCACCGGCATCCTGATTTTAGGCACTGCTTGGTCTATTTTTGAAGATAATGACACGCTATCGTTCAAAGCCAGACACACTGGCTGAATGGCTATCTTATTTTGAGCAGTCTCATCCAAAGTCCATTGAGTTAGGGTTGGAACGCGTCAACCAAGTCAAGAATCAACTGAAGTTGGAGCCATTGTTTCCCCTTATTGTCGTGGGTGGTACCAATGGAAAAGGTTCAGTTTGCGCGATACTTGAAGCGATTCTCACATGCGCTGGATTCCGCGTCGGTTGTTATACTTCACCCCATTTTTTACGGTATAACGAACGCGTCCGAATTGCTCGGCGGGAAGTTGATGACATTGATTTGTGTGAGGCTTTTGGGAAAGTCGAGACGGCAACGAGGAATAGTGGTATTTCCCTAACTTATTTTGAATATGGTACCTTGGCGGCTATGTTATTGTTTATGCGTGCTAAGGTAGATATCGCTATTCTGGAAGTTGGCTTAGGAGGTCGTCTGGACGCAGTAAACGTATTTGATGCCGATTGTGCCATATTGACCAGCATTGGATTGGACCATATGGATTACCTTGGCGTTACACGCGAGGAAATTGGCTTTGAGAAAGCTGGTATTTTTAGAGCTGGAAAGACGGCGATTTGTGCAGAATCGAATGTTCCAGCAACCATTAATCAGCAAGCAGAGAAAATTGGTGCAAATTTTTTGCAGATTGGTGAAGATTTCGGTTATTTAACTGAACAAAAACGATGGCACTTCTGGGGAAGTAAGGGTAAACGTCATTGTCTTCCTTATCCTGCGTTGCGCGGCTCTATTCAGCTAAACAACGCCAGCGCATGTCTTGCAGCATTGGATGTACTTGAAGAACATTTGCCGGTCAGCATGAGTGATATACGCGATGGCTTGCTGGATGTGTTGTTACCGGGGCGATTTCAGATATTTTCAAGCCAACCGTTGGTTATAATGGATGTGGCGCACAATCCAGATGCGGCGCATGTTTTGGCTGATAATCTTGATGCTATGCAATCTTACCGGCATACTTATGCCGTATTTGCTATGCTGAGAGATAAAGATATTATTGGTGTCGTCAAAGCTTTAAAACATTGTGTTGATGTATGGCTGATATCAACGATTCATGTGCCACGTGGCGCGCATGCCAATGAATTACTGGAAATTTTGAACGAGGCGGGAATCAGCGGGACTAATAAGGCGATTCATGTGTTTTCCGATCCGGTCGGTGCATATGGTTATGCCTGTGAGCATGCAACTAATAATGATAGAATCTGCGTGCTAGGGTCATTTTATACGGTAAGCGCCATATTGCAAAATCAATGGGCGATAAAAAGGCAAGGACAAAATCAGGTATTGTAAATGG
>JAJFJI010000004.1 GCA_021774205.1 Nitrosomonas sp. | reverse complement strand
TTACAAGGCTTGATGGGTTGGTATATGGTGATGAGCGGGTTGGTAGATGATGTTCGTGTGAGTCAATACCGGCTGACTGCACATTTGGGCCTTGCATTTGTCATTTTTGCTGCGCTTTTTTGGGTGGCGACTGGATTATTATCGACTAGAGCGGCAGAAAGCAATAACCAAGCGGATAATCATTCATCAAAAAAATTGTATCGGTTTTCCATTGCGCTGACTTTCCTTATCTTTATCATGGTGCTTTCAGGCGGTCTTGTTGCTGGGATTCGGGCAGGCCTAGCCTACAATACCTTCCCGTTAATGAATGGTCATTTTATCCCGCCAGAAATATTTTTATTGGAACCCTGGTATCGTAATTTCTTTGAAAATATGGCGACAGTCCAGTTTGATCATCGTTTGATTGCCTGGCTATTAGCCATTCTGATACCAATTTTTTGGTTTAAGGCAAGGAAATATCAGCTAACTGATTCTACGCGCTTGGCATGCCATCTTTTACTAGTAATGCTGGTAATACAGATAGGTTTAGGTATCGCTACTTTATTACAGGCTGTTCCAATTTCATTAGCGGCAGCACATCAGGGTGGGGCGGTGCTGCTATTTACCGCGGCGCTTTGGGTAAATCGAAAATTGCGGTGAATTATTTAACCTAAAATCCTCAGTTGGGTGGTGTTTAGAGTGTGTCGTTCTTTCTTTTTGGCAAGGCACAATGAGACGTAATAACTCGTTATTACAACGAATTGCAACGCAGTAAAAAAGAAAGAACGACGTGCTATAAGCATCATAGCGTTCATCATCTTAAAGGTGAGCGTCATATAGTAAAATATTAAACTTCTTTTCATGAGATTACTTATATTGTGCAGCGGTCAACTGAGGAATTTAGGTTTAACAGGGACCGCTGGATTTAACGCTGGCTGGTTTCTGTTAATCTTGCCTTTTTGTGTTTAATCCTAATCGCTCCATTCGATAGCGCATCGAGCGTACGGTAATGCCCAGTAATTTGGCGGCTGCAGTACGGTTATACCTGGTCTTCTCTAGCGCGTTGACAATAGAATCTTGTTCTAGCCTGTCAAGATAGTCCTGCAGTGGCAATTTACCCCCAGGCGTAGCGAGTGTTGACGTGTTTGATTCCCGTGCCGTATCCGTTGAGGTTAACTGTAATTCATCCCGACCAATGCTAGCGTCCGGACAAAGCGCGAGTGTGCGTTCCAAGATATTTTCTAATTCACGGACATTACCAGGAAAATTATAGCTTGTAAGCGCAGCAAGTGCATCCTTGCTTAACATGCAGGTTGTTCGTTTTGCCGCTTGACATAGCCGTGCTAGGATGTTCTTGGTTATTAGCGGGATATCTTCGCGCATTTTGCGCAATGCCGGCATTTCAAGCGTAATGACATTTAGGCGGTAATAGAGATCTTGCCGAAATTTTCCATTTTCCACGCATTCGCTTAAATTTTTATGGGTGGCGCTGATAATACGTACGTCGATATTTTCTTCATTAGTCGAGCCAATTTTTCTGATTTTTTTCTCTTGAATTACTCTCAATAATTTGACTTGCAAAGTTAATGGCAAGTCTGCAACTTCATCCAGAAACAATGTGCCTCCGTTAGCGGCCTGAAAGAAACCTTGATGATCGTTTATTGCACCGGTAAATGCCCCCTTTTTGTGGCCAAAGAACTCACTTTCCATTAGATTTTCAGGGATGGCGCCACAATTCACCGGGACAAATGCCTGTCCATGGCGTGCGCTTCTTTCATGGATCATTCTTGCGGCTAATTCTTTGCCACTACCCGATTCGCCGCTGATATAAACGGATGCCTGGCTGCGCGAGAGTTTTTCGATCATTACGCGTAATTCTTGCATGGGTGCAGATTCTCCTAGCAATACGCGTTGATTTTGTTTAAGGCTGGAAGCGATCTCAGCATGTATTGGGGGTAGGTTTAATGCTGATTTTACCAGAGAGCGTAACTGATCCAGTGAGACTGGTTTAGTCAGATAATCGAAGGCGCCTGATTTTAGTGCGGCGACAGCATTTTCGGGGGTGCCAAAGGCGGTTATGACAGCCACAGGTAATCCGATACATTGATTGATAATATGGCGCACGAGTTCCAGTCCCTCGCCATCAGGTAAGCGCATATCTGTAAGGCATAATTGAAATTGACGTGAATGCAGCTTTTTCTTGGCATCGTTAATGCACATGGCGCTTTCTACTTCCATACCCATGCGCGCCAGTGTTAATTCCAGAAGTTCTAGAATATCAGGCTCATCATCCACGATTAGAACGGTAGGAATCAGGGCATTATCACTAAGCGGTTTTGCGTGCGCATATATTTTAGTCATGAGTTAGACTTTTCTCACATATAATTCTAAAGTGCCCGCCAGTAGGATTTTCAACGCAATCGAGTGATGCATGGTTAGCTT
Source organism: Nitrosomonas sp. (assembly GCA_021774205.1). Taxonomy (GTDB): domain Bacteria; phylum Pseudomonadota; class Gammaproteobacteria; order Burkholderiales; family Nitrosomonadaceae; genus Nitrosomonas. The sequence goes on along the minus strand of JAJFJI010000004.1, from coordinate 9,312 downwards.
CGCATATCTCTCGCGCAATATAAAGGCCTAGCCCAGTACCGCTGGACGCTGTGGTGTAAAAAGGTTCAAACAGCTGTTTTAACTGTACAGGCGAAACACCAGGACCATCATCGATAATGTCAATCATAATATTATTTTCGTTTGGCCAATTAGTCGATCTAAGCTGGATACTTCCCTTTTTTCTGCGACAATACCGCCAGGCGTTGCGGCACAAATTCCATAGAATCTGGTTTAAATGCCCGCGGTCAAAAACGATGGAATTATTTTTAGTTATATCGAGTTCAAATATGTCAATATCGATTTTATCGGTAAGGCAAAAATCAGCAATAAAGCTGCGCAGGAAATTTTCCACGTCGATGTTTTCGGGTTTGGCGATATCGCGTCGATTCAACTGCAAAACATCCTGAACAATTTTATTGAGGCGCTGTGTATTGTCGCGAATAATATGTAATAGTCGAGGATGAGTTGTACTTGCACCTTGCTCTTCTTCCAGTAGTTCAGCGGCATGACTAATTGCGGAAAGTGGATTGCGTATTTCGTGCGCAATATTTGCTGTCAGTCTGCCAAGGGCGGCGAGTTTCAGTTGCTGAACTTGTGCCTGAATACGGCTCATATCCTCCAAAAAAATCACCACACCTGTCTGGTTATTTCCTTTGATCGGCACAAAGCGTGTTCTTACCAGTACATTATTTGCGGGTAATCGCAACAGATCAAATTCCGTATTTTTATTTCCATGCCAGGTTGCCAATCTAGTTGCTAGTGCCGGAACATAATCAGCAAGTTTGGGGAATTCAGCTTTGGTTGATGTTGACTGCAGTCCAATGAGGGTTTCGGCAAAAAAATTTCGTTGTCGAATTTCACCGTTACTATCTACTACGAGGACGCCATCTTGCATGTCATGAATCACTAGCTGATTAATTTGTGACATTTTTTCTAGGTCCGTGCCACGTTGTATTGCGAGTCGTTCGCTGGCAATAGCATAAGTAGCAAGCCGATGCGCTAGCCAGGCGACAGCAAAGTACCCCATGCTGAGTAACCCGATTTGCATATATTGGGCCTGGTGGTTTGCGGCATTTAAAACAGAATAGGTCTCTTGGAGAAGCATGCCAATGGATGCGATGGAAGCAAAAAATAACGCCAGTCTTCCGCGACTGATTAATCCTGCACCGGCGAGTGAAACCATGAGCAACACACCCAATCCACTTTTTATTCCGCCACTTGCATGGATCATGATGCAAATAAAAAGAACATCACTGCCGATCTGGAATATGAGTTGCCAGTCAAAAATGGGGTGGCGTATCTTGGCAAGTACGATGGATATGCAGCAAAAGAATACATAAACTAGTGCGGCGGAATGAAACAGGTTGGCGTTGTGGACGCCCAAAATGGAAAATTGGAATATCGATGACGCAACGAGAACACCGCCGGCAGTAATCAGGCGATAGATGTTGAAATAAACCAATGAGCGCCAGAATTGCTCAGCGTTATCTGTTTTCAAAGAGGCGTGATCCTATGACTATACTTTCGAATGGTACCGCTGTGATAAAAGACTAACTGCCGGACAAATTATAATTTTGACTCTAAATGCTGCTGATAATGTTTATCGCTACAGAAAAAATCACCTTCACTGACAATGCTTTCACTTTCTGGAAGATGAACCCCACAGTGCGTACATCGCACCATATCTTCAGATGCATCAGTAAGTGATTCAATTTTTTTGTTTGTATGCTTGCGAGCCTTGATAATCCAATAAGCTAATAGCGCGATAATGATAATTAATATTAATTTGCCCAAACTTACCTCCAGTTCAATTTTATTTACTAAGTCTTAGAGAATAGGAAAAACAGATTACTTTCCAAAAAATTATTTAGCTTTCATTATATCGAACCAAAATGGTAAATTATGCTGTATTTATGGCACCAATATTTAAAAAAAGAATTGCGGTATTTTTTCTTAACAAAATTGCTTGGACAATCAATATGAGAACAATTAGCCAGATTGTAGATGATGGGGTTGTAACGCCTGACATTGATGATACCTTCATCAAGATTAAAGATGCGCTGAATGCACCTTTTACGCCGAATTTTTTTAGGGTATGGGCTGCTTCGCCTGAATCGATGAAAGGGATATGGCCAGTCATGAATCATGTCCTGACCAGTGGCTGGGTTGGGCGGCGACTTAAAAAAATGATTTTTGTCGCTATTTCCTCGTTAAAAAGCTGTCATTATTGTGAAGCGGCGCATCATGCCTTTTGTTTAAGTATTGGCGTTAAACCTGAACAAATTGATCGCCTGATTAAAAACTACACAGCGAAAACGGACGATCCCAGAGAAAAAGCCGCGATCGATTTTGCGGTTAAACTTGCTAAAGATTCCCATTCCTCCAGTGAACAAGATTTTCAGACTTTACGGGAATTGGGGTTTGATGATGAAGAAATTATGGAAATTATTGCCATGTCGGGTATGGCTGTTTTTTATAACCACCTTGCAAATGCAACTAAAATAAATATCGACAAAGGCTTTCAAAGCAAATTTCAAGGAAAATAACGGAAAAAGAGTAATGCTGATGCCTGTTTCAAAACCCTTAAAGGGTGTGCGTAATGGATAAAGTGGCGCAAATTAACTTCTGGTACCTCATAGCGGCTGTACTGAGCATCTTGTTTTTGCAAAACCTGTATACCCAGTACACCCGGGTTGAGCCGATTCCTTACAGCCGGTTTCAAAGCTTGTTGGATCAAGGCAAGATCGCTGAGATTGCGATTACCGAGAACCATATTCATGGCAAGCTCAAGGTAGTGAATTCTGAAGGATTTATAGATTTTGTTACCACGCGGGTTGAACCTGAATTTGCTGAAGAACTGGATAAGCATGACGTCACATACACAGGCATCGTTCAAAGCACCTGGATGCGCGATTTACTTTCCTGGCTTTTGCCGATGGCGCTTTTTATCGGGATCTGGTTATTTATCATTCGCCGTATGAGTGGCGGCATGAGCAGTGGATTGATGTCAATTGGCAAGAGTCATGCCAAGGTGTTTGTAGAGAAAGAAATGAAAGTTACTTTCGCGGATGTGGCAGGTGTTGATGAGGCCAAGGAAGAGCTTATCGAGATCATCAATTTTCTCAAAAATCCAGTTGACTATGGTCGTTTGGGTGGACGTGCGCCAAAGGGTGTTTTGCTGGTCGGCCCACCGGGTACCGGAAAGACACTATTGGCGCGCGCTGTGGCTGGTGAGGCGGAGGTGCCGTTTTTTTCGATATCAGGATCAGAGTTTGTTGAACTGTTTGTCGGTGTGGGTGCTGCCAGGGTGCGTGATCTATTTGAGCAAGCGCGTCAAATGGCGCCAGCCATTATATTTATCGATGAACTGGATTCACTGGGTCGTGCCCGTGGTGCCTATGGTATGGGCGGGCAGGATGAAAAGGAGCAAACATTGAATCAACTGCTGGCTGAACTGGATGGTTTTGATGTCAAGAGTGGTATTGTGCTACTTGCCGCGACTAATCGTCCTGAGATTCTCGACCCGGCATTGCTTCGTGCCGGGCGATTTGACCGTCAAGTTTTGGTGGATCGGCCGGACAAAAATGGCCGAGAGCAGATACTCGCAGTGCATCTGAAAAAAGTGATGTTGAATACGGACGTTAAAGTGGAACAAATTGCAGCATTGACCCCCGGTTTTACCGGCGCGGATCTGGCGAATCTTATTAATGAGGCAGCGTTGCTGGCCACGCGGCGTAATGCCACATCCGTCACGATGGAAGACTTTAATAATGCAATAGAACGTATTGTCGCCGGCCTTGAAAAACGTAACCGCCTGCTTATTCCAAAAGAGCGCCGAGTGGTTGCATTTCATGAGCTGGGACATGCCATGGTAGCGTTGGCGCTACCGGGTACTGACGAAGTACATAAGATTTCGATCATTCCGCGTGGCATAGGCGCGCTTGGCTATACCATCCAACGGCCGACTGAGGATCGTTTTCTGATGACTCGGGTTGAGCTTGAGTACAAAATGGCGGTATTGCTGGGTGGGCGAGCGGCTGAACAGGTAGTGTTTAGCGAAGTATCCACAGGCGCTTCAGATGATCTGGCTCGAGCCACCGACATCGCGCGCGCCATGGTGCTTCGTTATGGTATGAGTGAAACGCTTGGTCATGTGGCATATGAACGTGAACATTCGCCGTTCTTGCAACCAAGCATGCCCATGCCTCAGAGCCGTGATTATAGCGAAGAAACCGCAAACAAAATTGATTGTGTGGTCCGCGTTTTGGTTGATCAAGCGCTTGAGTGCGCTATTGGTATCCTGCAGAACAATCGAACGCTGCTTGATCAGGCAGCGGAAGAATTGCTGAAGACGGAGACGTTAAATCAGCCGGAAATCGTGGCGTTAAAGCAGGCCATTATTCCTGGGGCCGTTGCACGCAGCTGTAACAGAGCGGGTGGTCTAGCTGAAGAAAACATAGAGACCATAAAATGAGCAGAATAGCGTACTCGCGCATTTGCCTATCAGCTTATTATGCCAGGTGCATTCTTTGCCACTATTGAGAGTTTACAATGCACTACCCCACAATTCTTGCTATCAATATTATTTTCAGTACGGTTGTATTATTGTCTACCGGCTGTGCAACATATAAGACTATTTCAGTGGCAAAATACGGTAGCTCGAGTCCAAGGGTATATAGTGGCACGCGGCTCAATTTCTATGCGATTTCGGATAATCGCTACGCGCTGAAGAAGTTTGACGTAGCGCCCCCAGAATATCCAATCCTCGACTTACCAACAAGCTTCGCGCTTGATACGCTACTTCTTCCTATGACCGCATCATCAGTCGTGACCGAAAAACTGGGCCTCTAGGTAGAGTTTTAAGCTGGAGCCCCAATAGGACTATAGTATTAATTGGATAAGTTGTCGCGGGTTAAACAAACATTAACTCGTTTATATACTGCAATATTAGCCTGGCGCCATCCTCATAACCACTTATAAAAAGCTGTATTTCAGCACTTATAGCGGTTTCCAATGAAAATATTGTCTAATAGTTACTTGCTTGAACTTCAATGTCGAGCTGCTGGATCTTGATCGGGATTTCTGGGGCGTTGCCATCGTCCATGAACTGCTGCCTTTTTAAACCACGATAAATTGCGGAAGAACCTCATACGGGTCCATTTGAACGAATATGAAAAGATGAAACAATGCTTCGGAAGATATCGATATAATATATTCATTTATAATACGAACCCTATATAAATACACGTGAAATTTCAACGCTATATCGGTATTGATTACTCTGGTGCTGAAACATCGGAAAGCCGGCTTACGACCCTGCAAGTATTTGAGGCATTCAGCGATGGTGATCCGAAGAAAGTCAGTACGTCAGCAGCAGGCGCAAAGAATTGGTCGCGGCTGGAGGTCGCGCAATATTGCCTTAAGGTGCTGGAATTAGACGAGGCGGTGATCATCGGGATCGATCATGGTTTTTCTTTTCCAATGAGCTACATGAAGCGCTATGGGCTTTCTCGTTGGGATGCTTTCTTGCAGGACTTTATGCGCCACTGGCCGACGGCTGATCCTCATGCCTATGTGGATTTTGTTTGCGATAATAATCCGCGCACCGGCGATTCATCCGAGTTACGTTTGTGCGAGCAATGGACGGCTACTGCGAAGAGCGTATTTCAGTTTGATGTGCAAGGCTCGGTAGCAAAATCCACCCATGCTGGGCTGCCCTGGCTGCTATGGCTGCGGGAATCGCCAGCGATACGGGGGAAAGTTCATTTCTGGCCATTTGATGGTTTTTGGATGCCGGTGGGTAAATCGGTGATCGTCGAAGTGTACCCCAATTTATATAAACGACGCTTTCCAAAACAAGGCCGCACTGCTGATGAACATGATGCCTGGTCAGTGGCTGCTTGGCTGCAGGAAGCCGACCGGCGCGGCATTCTGGGCAGCTATTTTGCGCCGCCGCTTACGCTACCCGAACGACGGCGGGTGGAATTGGAGGGCTGGATTCTCGGGGCATGGTGACGCGAGTTAAATCACGCTCCCTGTTTGAAAATTCCAGTGTATCAGTGAAAATCCAGAACATTGGATATGATCCATGATTATCATGAGAATAGCAGCATAAGCAGATTGTTAATTGAATTGAATGACATGGCATCGTATGCTACGGTGTGAATATTAAAAAGGAGGATTTTGGATGTTCATTCGTAAACTTATTGATCGAAAGTGTCTATCGTTATCTGAACCAGGAAACAGCCGTCGTCGCTTTTTAAAAGCTGGGATAGGTGCTAGTGCGCTGCTAGTGCTGCCGCAGGTTCATGCGAATACGCTAAAAATGCAAGACAAGAAGCTGGCTTTTCTGAATCTTCATACTGGCGAACGTATACGTGAGACCTATTGGGCCGAAGGACAATATCTGCCTGAAGCACTTACGGCCATTAAAAATGTGTTACGTGATCATCGTACTGGTGAAGCATACGAAATGGACTTGAATCTACTGGATATGCTGCAGTTGTTGCACGCCCGAATGGGTGCTCAGGAAGAATTTCATGTGATCTCGGGATATCGATCACCAAAAACCAATGCCAAGTTAAGTTCGCGTAGCAGTGGTGTGGCAACACGCAGTTTGCATATGCAAGGAAAGGCGATTGATGTTCGCTTGCCCGGGCATGCCTTAACTGATTTACGTATAGCCGTGTTGTCATTGGAGTCCGGCGGTGTTGGCTATTATCCAAGTTCTAATTTCTTACATATTGACACGGGTCGGGTACGACAGTGGGGAGGTTGAACGCCAACAGCACAATAGGCGAAAGATACTTTTTGCAATATGTTTACAGATACTGAAAAGTTGAGCTAGAAGAATCACAATTTATAGGGGCGCTGAATGTATTCATCAGTCATGAGGAGTCAGTGCCAGATTTAGGCTATATTTTTTCAATCACGAAGTTCTGCAAATACGCTAACCGAGTCAGTCAAGGGTTTGCCTGCATGTGCGTTAGCGCTGTAGATAATGTCTGGATGATGGCAGCGTAAAAAAGGATTGGTTGCTTTTTCAATAGAGATGGTTGATGGGAGTGTAGGAATATTTTTGCGCCGCTGTTTTTCTATTGCTGCTTCGCGCTTTAATAATTCCGTATTTTCAGGATCTACAGATCTTGCAAAACGAACATTTCCTAACGTGTATTCGTGCGCACAATAAATTAACGTTTCATCTGGCAAGTCGGCAAGTTTTTGTAATGAAGTATACATTTGTTGCGCAGTTCCCTCGAAAACTCGCCCACATCCGCATGGAAAAAGCGTATCGCCACAAAATAAAAGATTTGTTCCGTTTTTCGTAGCATAATAGACGATATGTCCCGTAGTGTGTCCGGGTGTGTCCAATACGCTAAAACTAAGTGATAATTCTTGCAACTGTACGATGTCACCTTCTTTGAGAAAATGGGTGAGGGTAGTGATTAATTCATTTTTTGGACCATAGACAGGCACTGAGAATTGTTTCAACAATGTGGCATTGCCACCGGTATGATCATGATGGTGGTGCGTATTAAGTATCGCGATGAGTTGCAAATTTAAATCTTGCAAATTACAGGCACTGCGTCGCCGGGATCAACAACAGCCGCATGATGCTGATCATGAATGACCCAGATATAATTGTCTTTAAAAGCATGGACAGGATAAATTTGCAACATACAGTTTCCTCGGGTAATAGTTGGGCTATATCGATATAACGATGCAGGCTGTCAAGGGCTATAGAAACGCATTGTAACGGATTGCATCGTTATAAATATTTAAGCTATTCATTTTAGATTATTTCTAACAATTTTGAGTAAAATTCAAAATAATGCAAAAAATCTATTTGAATTACGTTAATTACTTCTAAATCAGTTTATGATCTATGTCAGTGCAGAATATTGAGCAATGGTTTGAAACATCACTTGGTAAATATTTACTGGATCATGAACAACGATATTTTGATCTGGTTGTGGCAAATATTTTTGGATACAATGCAGTACAAATTGGATTGCCAAGCGTAAATTTTCTTCATACTAATCGTATGCCGCTACGTTTTTCTGCGGGGACCGAGAAAGGGGTCGCCGTGAATGTTAAGCCAGATTTTTTACCTATCAAGAGTTGCAGTATGGATCTGGTTGTCCTGCCACATGTCTTGGAATTCAACGCCAATCCACATCAGATCCTACGTGAAGTCCATCGAATTTTAATGCATGAGGGCCATGTCGTTATCTCTGGATTTAACCCAATCAGCTTTTGGGGAATTCATCAGTATTTCGAGAAAAAGAAGCAAGAGTTTCCTTGGTGCGGCAACTTTATTGCATTGCAGCGTCTCAAGGACTGGCTAAAACTTTTGAATTTTGAAATGTCCGGTGGACGACTAAGCTGTTATACCCCACCTTTTAAACAACAAAAATGGCGTGAACGTTTTAGTTTTATGGAGGCAACAGGTGACCGATGGTGGCCAATTTCTGGTGGCGTCTATTTTCTTCACGCAATTAAGCATGTACACGGAATGCGGGTTATAAGGCCGGGTTGGAAAAATTCACTGGCTGGAAAAAAAAGGGTTGCACCAGCGGCGCAAAGATTTAATGACAACACCATCGAGTCTGAAAGAAACGTTAAACCAAAAATCCTCAGTTGACCGCGACAGTAAAAAGTCATCTCATGAAAAGAAGACGTATATTTTTCACTATGACACGCACCTTTAAAGTGAGGAACGCTATACTGCTTATAGTACGCCGTTCTTTCTTTTTAATTACGTTGCAATTCGTTGTAATAACGAATTATACGTCTCATTGCGCCTTGCCAAAAAGAAACAACAACGCATGCTAAACACCGCCCAACTGAGGATTTAGGTTGAATCATAGAACCAAGTACACGCGATGTAACATACTTTGTGAATAATAATTACCGAAATAAAAAATGCAGCCAGCAAAAATTGTAGAAATATTTACTGATGGTGCTTGCAAGGGAAATCCTGGCATTGGCGGTTGGGGCGCGTTACTAAAATACAATGGTCATACGCAAGAGTTGTTTGGTGGCGAGAAACAAACTACGAATAATCGAATGGAATTACTCGCGACCATACGCGCTCTGGAGGCATTAAAACGGCCATGCAAGGTCCATTTGCATACTGATTCTCAATATGTGCAAAAAGGTATCAGTGAGTGGATTCATAGTTGGAAACAACGTGGCTGGCAAACCGCAAATAAGAAACCTGTAAAAAACGCGGACCTGTGGAAACTATTGGATTGTTTGTCTCAGCAACACGAAATCGAGTGGATCTGGGTTCGAGGTCATGCCGGTCAT
>JAJFJI010000300.1 GCA_021774205.1 Nitrosomonas sp. | reverse complement strand
CGCAATTCATCCCCGACGCATTCAAACTCGATATGCGTATGTGGCAACAAACCTAATGCATCTCTATATTTCTTGGGTATGGTAATTTGACCTTTTGATGTAATAAGCATTAAATAAACGCCATAAGAAAGTAAGGCTACTACAAGTATTACTCTTACTTCAAAGAAAAATTATTTAAAATTCAAGCTATAAACAGACAAAAAAACGGCAGTTTGTCCTTGCATGTAGCTTATATGTATATATATCTGTAAATCAAAAGGTTAATGGGAATTGTGGAATTACCCGGTGTGTGAAACCACATCACCGAAAACTAATCACAACAAAAAACGTTTTTTTGCTATTGATTGGTCGACTAAAAGAAGTTCATGTCTCATTTACTGAGTCACTTAGCACGCAAACTAACGTGAACACCTTTCACGTTAGTTTGCGACATACAGAGCGCTATCGTTGTCGTCAATGTAAGCGCACGTTGAATGCGCTTGCCAATATACATAGAATGGTTGATAGTCTTGGTCAAAGTATTACGCCAACTTTATGTTTCTTATCTTCTATTGGGAAAACAAGACAATTTCAAGACTAACTGTGACATAGCCTAAATTTACTTAAAAGAAATGTCTATATATTTAATATATTTAGAATATGTTGATTGGTCAACAAACGGTAATATACATTTCAACTCTGACTTATGATAATTAAAAGCATCTTCATCTCCTAGCTCTTCTCCTAATTTTATTTCATCTTCCATGCCAATTTTTGCTTGTTCACAAATAATAATATGATTAGATTTAAAATTTGCCATGCGAATATCTCCTCTTTTAAAGTAAATATTTTCTTTAATCGGCAAAATAAGAATTTTCATTAGTTAAATTTTTTTGAATATAAAACTTATAAAGAAAATGACGCTAGTTTCGGTTTAGCAAAATGGAAAATTAAGGATAACAAGAAACGCGTTGGATTCGGCAGGCATTATCTGCGTTGCGTTTCAATGCCTCGCGAGTGGTCTTTTGCCCATGCAGTCACTTCGCCCACTATAAGAATATATTTTGCCTTTTTTGATTCAGTCAGCCAACCATGCTGAATTGCCAACTCACAAGAAGAAACAGTTTCTTGAATTTCGATTAGCTACAACAGCGGCAACAGGGATTAAATCAGGTAGAAACTTCTTGGTTGGCTTAACCCAAAATCCTCAGTTGGGTGGTGTTTAGCATGTGCTGTTGTTTCTTTTTGGCAAGACACAAAGAGACGGTATAACGCGTTATCACAACGAATTGCATCGCAGTAAAAAATATAGAAAAATTGAGTCTTCTCTTTTTATGAGATTACTTATTACTGTAGCGGTCAACTGAGGGTTTTAGGTTTAACACTCAAGTTGAAAGAATGACCTTCATGAAGTTTACTTTATTGCTATGTATGTAACTAAATAGTTACAGTGCTACTTAAATAAAATCAAACAAAGATAAGTCAGAAACCGTTGCGAATGATCGTTGCGCTGCCTCAAGGAAGACACGTTGCTGGTTTAAATCGGTTATTGCTTTAGCAATATCGACGTCTTGTAATTCTGCTAGATTTTGCTGTAGCTGAATGTCCGTATCCTCGCCAACACTTTGCAGCACTTCAATTTCTTGTAAGCTTACGCCCACGGATGCTCGCGTTGTTAATACATGGTCTAGGCTGTTTCCCAGATCCTGCAATGCAGTATTCAACCCATTGGTTAATTGCGTGCCGCCGCTTGGTTGACCACTTACGGGTGTTGATAGTACATTAATCAAATTATCAATTGTCTTGAAAAGACTCTGGTTTGAGCTCGGTGAAACATTAAACTGATCACCGTCGGCTGGCTCGCCTTTGATACTGAATTGGATGCCATCAAAGTTGATCGATTCATCGCTGGTATAGGGATTGCCGGTTGATAATGTAGCGCCAGTGGTTGTGTCGGTAACATCATACGTGGTAACGCCAGCTGCTACTGTGAACGAAATCTGGTAATTATCTCCAGTTAAGTTTGCCGGTGAAGCTACAATTCCAGTATCGATCACACCAGAACCATTATTCGTTGGATTCGCAGTGGTTGCAAAAACACCATTGCCATTTTTTATCCGTTCAAAGACATCAGTACCAGAACTATTTGTCGCAATCTGACGTGATGCGCCAATCTGCACCAGTTGTTCTCCTTGATCACCGTTATACTGAACGCCTGTAGTCGTTTGATTAAATGGTTTGGTGTCACTCTGGTAGCCTGAAAATAAAAATTGCCCAGTTGCGTCGGTACTATTCGCAAATCCTACTAGTTCATTAAATCTGCCGCGTAGTTCCCCGGCAATACTTAGCCTATCCGCATCGGTAAATGTGGCATTGCCCGCACTAACTGTTGCCGTTTGTACATTCTGAATGAGATTAGTGACACCATCCAGCACACCTTCAGTAAAGCCAAGCTTGCTTGCCGCAGTGGTGCGATTTTCTGAAAACTGTGTATTGATTGCGGATGTCTGTGTAATATCAAGCGCCAAGGCCGCTGCAATTGGATCATCCGCCGGTGTCAGAACGCGCCTGCCCGTTGAAACTTGCTGTTGCACATGAAGAAGCGCTTCTTGTTGTTTTAATATCGAATTAACGCCTTGCTCATGAATGGTGTTAGTGCTAAGACGCATGATATTTTCCTTCTAGGCTGTAGATTTTACTAAACATTTTTTAAATTCTCAGTATAGAATCAAATAATGAGCTGCTAATCTCAATGACTTTACTTGAAGCTTGAAATGCTTGCTGGAAGCGTAATAAATTGGCCGCTTCTTCATCAAGATTAACGCCAGATAACGATTGCAACGACTGATTGGTTTGAGCCAATAAATTTGCCTGGGCTTCACTGGTTACTTGCAATTCACGCGTTTTACTGCCAATTTCACTCACCAGTTGCCCGTAGGTTGATTGGTAAGAAGCGGTGCCGCCCGCTAAAATATTCTGCGTCTGTAAGCCACCAAGTAGCAACGCATTGCGATTATCGCTATTTGCATTCGTATTTGGCCCAATGGTAAATGTATCCCCTGCCGCTGGATCACCCGCGATCTGAACCGTAAAGCCATTAAAACTAATATCGTCCCCAGCAGTAAAAATTTGATTGTTTGCAGGTAATCCTGTGCCCGTACCAGCCACGTCAAATTGGCCATCAAACGGGGAATGAAACGTAATGGTGACAGGTTGTTGCAGGTTTGCATCAATTGGCAGCGGATTAATACTACCCGCACTGATGGTTCCGGAACCCGTATTGGATAACGCAGCTTCTGATCGGACTGGTGCGGCTGCTGCAATTTTAGCAGTGTCATTAACGGCTAAAGCAATATTCTTTGCGCCTTCACGTGTTGGTTGAATAATGAAACTTTCATTAGCATTGATAGTGGCGTCAGTAACTTGAAAACCATCAAGCGCTAATGGCGTCGCGCCAGAAGGTAACACATTCGTGCTGATCGAATTATTATCAGATAGCCGAGTCAGCGTATAGTTTGTGCCATCAAAAGCAAATTTATAATCGCTGGTCGTCAGTGCGCCAACATCATTAATCGATGCTGTAATACTTGAAGCCGCATTGTTCCCTGGGTCTGAAATTACTTTTGGTGCAGGCACCGTAAAGAAATCTCCACCCAAATCACCATTCAAATCCTGACCAAGACGATGTTGGTCATTAAAGGTTTGCCCCAAACCGATGGCAATACGGCCCAAAGCATTCTGAGCACCATCTAATGCTTCATTACGATATGCTAAAAGACCGCCCAAACTACCGCCATCTTGCAATTGCTTCTCAGGGATTAAAATCGTATTGTTGCCACTGACAAAGCCTACGGTAATTTCCTCTGGGTCTTGTGGTGAAGTAACTGCTTTCAGCTTTAATGTTTCCGTTCCGACGACTAATGGCTGACCATTACCAATAAAGATGTTATGTGCGCCATTACTTTGTTGTACGACACTGGTGTTAATTAATTTACTGAGTTCGGTTGTTAATGCATCCCGTTGATCAAGTAGATCATTTGCGGGTTGTCCTGCCGCTTGCCCTTGTGCCAATGAAATGTTGTGATTAAGATCGGCAATTGCTTGGGCTAGCGTATTGACCTCACTGACTGTGCTGGTGATTTGTTTATTAACGCCTACCCGTGAATCCGATAAACGTTGATCCATCACTTGGAATCGTGTGACTAAAGCCTCGGTATTGCTCAATAAAGCTTGCCGTGATGGAGCCGAAGCAGCGTTGGTGGCAACATCCTGAACGCTGCTAAAAAAATTCTGCAAGGCAGGCGACAAACCGGCGCTGGAATCAGCGACCATGTTATTAATCTGCGATATTTGCGCGGAATAGGTGTCTAACTGACTACTTTTGGTTTGTGACTGTTGCGCTTGCGTGACAAGAAACTCACTATAAACGCGCTGGACAGTTGAAACACGTACCCCACCACCGATAAAACCAGCACCGGATGATAATGATATATTGGTATTCTGAATAACCTGCTGGCGGTTATAACCAGGCGTATTCACATTACTGATATTATGTGTTGTTGTCTGCAAATTGGCCTGTGCCGCATTGAGACCGGATACGCTAACACCTAAAATATTTCCCATAGCTTTACTTTAAAATAATGCAGAATGATGTCCTGCTTGTTTGAATTAACGGCAGATTAGCTAATGAATTGAGTTAATTAAACAACGGTGGCTGGTAAGTTAAATCATTGGTTGTTGGGGCATAGAATTACTATTAATAATCCGGATTAGTTTATCTGCATACATTGGATCGGTTGCATACCCCGCCTGTTGGAGTCCTTGTGCAAACGCAGTGGCATCCTGATTTTTAAGCACTGCAGCATAACGTGGATTGTTCAATAGCAGATTAGCATAGTCCTGAAAACCTTCAGCATATGAATTATATGCACGAAACTTCTCAACCATTTTCTCAGGAACACCATTGATGTATTCTGTGGTCATTGTTTCTACTACCGCACCTTTCCAGCTCTCCCCTGCTTTGATGCCAAATAGATTGAAACTAGGACGATTGTCGGCATGGCGTATTTCATGCTTTCCCCAGCCACTTTCTAACGCGGCTTGCGCGATCATAAAATGCGCAGGTATGCCAGTGGCCTGCGATGCCGCTTTGGCATGAGACCATACAGCGTCCACAAAATCTTCAGGTTGATTCAATACAGGCGGGGATATTGAATTGCTTGGAACGAGTGGTTTAATAAGCATTTCTTCATAAGAAGAAGTTGATTGTTCTGGTTGTGACAGCATCTGCTGAGCCGTCTTGCCAGCAGGCCAAAGTAAGGTGGAAATATCACCCGCCGGCCCAGATGTAGGCTGATTGCCATTAAGCGTTGCGTGTCTCTCTTCAGATGCAATATTGGGTAGATCTGGTTGCACCGGCTGTCCAGTAGTGCGCGTCAACTGCTGCACCATCATATCTGCCAGCCCTATGCCGCTCGTGGACATCTTTTGCGCTAATTGTTGATCAAGCATCTGGGTATAAAACTGCGTTTGCTGGCTATCAAATATTCCTTTTTTTGGAAGGGCTTCACGCATGCTTTTTAACATCATATTGATAAAAATCGCTTCAAATTGTTGCGCGACTTCTTTTAATGCCTGTTCTGGATTCTGCTGTGCCTGCAAGCGCAGATCGTCTACACTTTTGGTATCAATCGCCAGCTTGTCAGAAATATTATACGAGTTAATCATTAATATTTTTTGGTTAGATAATTTCCAGTTCTGCGCGTAGCGATCCAGCAGCTTTTAACGCCTGTAAGATAGATAACAAATCCTGTGTTGTGGCGCCTATTGCTGTTAATGCCTTGACCACTTCGCCCAGATCGGCCCCACTTGGCACCACCATTAAATTACCCTCGTCACTCCGTATTTCAATTTGTGAACGCTGTGTTAAGATGGTTTGTCCACGTTCTGCGAATGGGCCTGGTTGACTTATAATTGGTTCAGTATTAATAATAACCGATAGATTTCCATGGGCGACTGCGCTGGATTGCAGGGTGACGGCTTGATTCATAACCACCGATCCTGAACGGGCATTAATAATCACTTTAGCCAACCCTTTTGCGGGGGTTATTTCGAGGCTTTCAATCTGAGAAATAAACATGACACGTTGGTTGCTGGTCAAGGGTGCACGCACTTGTATCATGCGGCCATCAACTGCAGTCGCCGTATTTGAAGTAGTTGCATCATTGATCGCGTCAACGATACGCCCTACCGTGGTAAAGTCCGTGGTCTTTAGCTCCAGATTGATGTATTCCCCCTGCCCCACTGTTGAAGGCACTGGACGTTCAACGATTGCCCCGCCGCTAATACGGCCAACATTCAAATGATTCACCTGGACACTGCTTCCGGACGCTGCGGCACCCGCGCCACCGACGAGGATACTTCCTTGGGCCATTGCATAAACCTGGTTATCTATTCCCCTCAAGGGTGTCAGCACCAGCGTCCCTCCTCGCAGACTCCGAGCATTGCCCATGGAAGAAACGGTCACATCAAGTTGTTGTCCAGGTTTGGCGAATGCCGGTATTGTGGCTGTCACCATGACGGCTGCCACATTGCGTAATTGCAAATTGGTGCCCGGTGGCAAATTGATACCCATTTGCCCCAACATACTAATAATACTTTGAACTGTAAACGGTGTCTGGGTCGTTTGATCGCCACTGCCATCCAAGCCAACGACAAGGCCATAACCAGCCAGCTGGTTGCTACGCACGCCCTGAATGGTAACCAGGTCTTTAATGCGTTCAGCAGTGCTAAGGCCTGGCATCAATAGGCTGGTCATGAATAATAAGCCAATGATTACATCACGTAATATCACTAACTTGATGTTATTTGTGGTAATTTTTCTATACTTCTTCATAATAGTTCGATAACCATATGAAACTTCGATCAGAATGGCGAAATACTCATGAAAAATCGAGAAAACCATCCCATAGTCTGCGCTTCATCTAAATAACCATTTGCACGATACTCGATGCGCGCATCGGCTACTTGCACAGACGAAATCCTGTTTTCCACGACATGAATCGGATTTACAACCCCAGAAAGACGAATAAATTCCTGTCCCTGGTTGATGCCAATCTGCTTCTCTCCACTAACCAGTAAATTGCCATTCGCAAGTACCTCAATCACTGTGACTGTAATCGTACCGGTGAAATCGTTATTACTTGAGCTTGCACCATCCCCTTTAAATTTGGTGGTGGATTTAGTCTCCGCTGAGAGATTATCCAGGATACTTGCAGGCAGTCCAAAAAAATCAGGGACTGAAAGTCCCATGCTACCTTCTCGATCCACGTTACTGCCCGTTTTTTTGCTGGCATTGGTTCTTTCATTCAGCGTCACGATTATCGTATCGCCAACGCTACGCGCTCGCCGGTCCTCAAATAATGGAATATAGCGACGATTTGTTCGCGTATTGTTGGCCGCATGAAAAATACTGCCACTGAACTCATCTGATACCATTGGCATGCTAAAACTTGGGCGAGTAGTTTCTGGCTGATGAATGGAAGTTGACGGTGTCATTGCGCAACCTGCCAACAAATGTAACAACAGCAATAGTGTCAAAGATAATTGCAAATTTTTCTGTCGTGTACATTTAATCATCCCACTATCCCAGCCTTAAACGATATGTTCGCTACTATAATTGCGCTAAACGCTGCAGCATTTGGTCTGACGTCTCAATGGCTCTAGAGTTAATTTCATACGCGCGTTGGGTTTGAATCATATTGACTAATTCCTCCACCACATTGACATTCGAGCCCTCAACAAAACTTTGTCGCAATTTTCCTATGCCATTCGTGCCCGGTGCATTTGTGTTAGGAGTACCACTCGACGCGGTTTGTAAAAAAAGATTTTCTCCAATCTTTTGTAATCCTGATGGATTAATAAAACTCGCTAGCTGGATATTGCCAACTTGTATGGGTGTTGGTGTCCCTGGGACCTGTGCAGATACCGTTCCATCAACCGCTATGGTGATGCTGGTTGCATTCGGTGGAACCGTGATGGCGGGTTGAATGACAAACCCACTAGAGGTGACAAACTGGCCGTTGATATCCTGTTGAAACGCACCATCACGCGTATATCCGGTTGTGCCATCTGGCATTAAAACCTGAAAAAAACCGACGCCATCAATCATGACATCACGTTCATTTGCGGTTTGTAGTGGAGCTCCTTGGGTAAAAATACTTTCTGTTGCGACAGGCCGAACACCCGTGCCAAGCTGCAAACCTGAAGGCAATTGCGTTTGCTGTGAAGATTGCGCACCAGGCTGGCGAATCGTTTGGTAAAGTAAATCCTCAAAAACCGCACGAGAACGCTTAAAACCATTGGTACTGACATTCGCCAGATTGTTTGAAATAACATCCAGCTTGGTCTGTTGAGCATCAAGCCCGGTTTTTGATATCCATAATGAGCGAACCATTTTTTCACCTCATAAAAATTTTCAGCTTTTTTTCGTAATGAGAACTAGTTTTAAGCTCTCATCACCATAATTTCGCTGGCTTGTTGTGCATTATGCTCGGCGCTTTCGAGAATTTTCATTTGCATATCAAACTGGCGGGCAAGCGCAATCATGCTGACCATTTCATGCACAAGATTGACATTGCTCCCCTCTAAGGCACCTGAGGTAAGAAATACCTTGGCATCCGCATTTGCTTCACCACCCTCACGCAAACGAAACAAGCCATCCCCGCCTTTTACCAGTTGTTCTGCGGGTGGATCGACTAATTTTATCCGGTCAATAATAACGACGGTGTTGGGTAATGGCGTTATCGGAACAGCAGACACGGTGCCATCCTTAGCGATGGTAATTCGATTATCTGGTGGCGCTGTGATGAGTCCAGCGTCTCCTTTTACATTCAATCCACCTTGAGTCTGCAAAATACCACTGGCGCTGATTTGTAAATTGCCTTGACGGGTATAAGCCTCCTCACCATTTTCAAGCTGTACCGCAATCCAACCTGAACCTTGTACAGCCACATCCAAGTTACGCCCTGTTTGCTGGATTGGCCCAGGCGTAAAATCTGACCCTGTTGTAGAGTCAACCACAAAAGCACGTGTTGGCAATCCATCTCCGAATATCGGGACCGCGCGAAATGCATTAGTTTCGGCCCGATAACCAGTAGTACTGGCATTAGACAGATTCTGTGAAACAGTCGCTTGTTGATTCAGCGTATGTAATGCGCCTGTCATGGCAGTGTAAATCAAGCGGTCCATAATATTCTCACAATTTAATAAGTATCATTTAATCAATGAATTATATTTACTTTCTCATTGATTGCTAGAGATTTACCAAGGTTTGTAATATGGCATCCTGTGTCTCAATTGTTTTGGCATTTGCCTGGTACACACGTTGCGCCGTGATCATATTAACCAACTCGGTAGTTAAATCGACATTTGAATCTTCAACTGCGGCCGATTGCAACTCACCAAGAGTTCCAGTCAGTGGCGCACCAACGAGCGGTTGTCCTGATTCACCCGTTTCTGCCCATTGGTTGCGCCCCAATGGCACAAGACCTTGCGGGTTGCTGAAATTTGCCAAGACGACCTGACCAAGCACCTGTGTTTCACCGTTGGTAAAATTCCCTGTGATAACCCCATCTCCAGCTACGCCAAATCCAGCTAAACGGCCTGAAGTAAAACCATCCTGGCTCAATGAATTAACACTGAAATTAGAACCGAATTGAGTGGCATTATTCATATCCAGCTCAAATTCCAGCGGTGTTGTCGCATCATTGACGGTACCTAGATTCGTGGCAATTGCAGCAAGATCTATCGATGCGGTTGTCGGTGCTGCCGGTGGAATTAATGCTCCATTGGTATCAAAATTTAGCGTCAAGGGGTTTCCAGCCCCTGTGCCCAGATCAACACCGTCAGGCAATCCGGCTGGTGTTACAGCGCCGTCAACCGTTGCATAAGCATCCCAGGCGCCACTACCGGTTTTCTGGAAAAAAAATGTTAATACATGTGATCCACCCAAACTATCAAAAATTGAACCGGAGGTTGAGCTTGCAAAAGTTGTGGGGTCGGTTGCATCGAATGCAGGAAGTGGCGTAGGTACGGTCGTTCGCGCATCAAGATTAAAACCACTTGAAAAAGTGGTGGTTGGTTGTGGCGTTAGGTCAGCCGTCGATAGTTGTAGATCTGATGGCTGGGTTGGTATTATTTTTCCAGTAGCATCGGTTAAAAAACCGGTAAGGTTTACATTGTCGCTATTAACAATAAAACCATCACTATCGAGATGAAACTGGCCGCTACGACTATAGGTAGTGGCACCGTTATCATTCATACGAAAAAATCCACCGCCATTAATTGCAATATCCAGAGGGTTATTGGTTGTGCTGATATTGCCCTGCGAAAACTGTTGCGCTATATCTGACACTTGAGTTCCGATACCAATTTGATTGCCACCCCCGCCAATCAATGCATTTGCATAAACATCACTGAACTCCGCCTGTGATTGCTTGAAACCCACTGTGTTGGCGTTTGCGACATTATTTCCAATGACATCTAGATTGGTTGATGCGGCAGCAAGTCCACTTAGTCCGTGTTGAAAACCCATGATTCTCTCCTCGTTAGAATATTTGTTTAATTTCGTTGAGATTGGCGAGTCCCAGCTCCCCTATATCCAAAATTGTCCCATGTTCATCAGGTGAGACGCTTTTTACTGAGCCAAATGCGAGTGTTTGGGCCGTGACATCCTCATCACCCAGTTTTGCACTAACTGTGAAGCTATAGTTTCCATTGACAGCGCTTGTGCCATTGTCTGTAACACCGTCCCAGGTAAATGGAATTACGCCGCCTTCTTCTTGTGCACCAAGCTCAATGTTACGTATTGCTATGCCGCTGCTATCTTTTATAGTGATAGTCGCTTCGTCGACTGCCTGCGGTAAATCGATACCTGCCACAGCCGCATTGTCTTGCAAATCAATCGTTGTTCCTGGAACCAATACATTGCGCCCGATCATACTTGCTGCTTCCAAAGAATTCGCTGCATCGAAATCAGACACCAGCAGTTGTAGCGTTTCATTAAGTTTATTGATGCCAGTAACGGTATTTATTTGCGCCAGTTGGCTGGTAACCTCGGAATTATCCAATGGGTTAAGCGGGTCCTGGTTTTGCATTTGTGTGACTAGTAACTTCAAAAACCGATCTTGCGTTTCGTCAATCCCTTTGCTAACAGAGCCAGTAGCGGCATTGTTGGAAGCAAATGATGTCGCGAAATTAGAATCCTGAATAATATCCATCGTTGTTCCTTTTATTGACCGATTGTCAGTGCTTTCTGCAACAATGTTTTCGTTGTGTTCATCATATCAACACTGTTTTGATAAGAGCGTGATGCGGACATCATATTCACCATTTCATCCACGACATTCACATTAGGCATAGTGACATAACCTTCGGTATTCGCCATTGGGTGATTGGGTTCATATGCCTGCTTCATTGGTGAAGCGTCATGAACAATACCTGCTACCTTGACTCCACCCGCTTCTTTGTCTCCAGTTTGCATGGTGCTAAAAACAACTTGGCGAGAGCGGTAAGGTTCTCCGGTTGAACTGGTAACACTGTCCGCGTTTGCCAAGTTACTTGCAACTACATTTAGGCGCTGAGACTGTGCGGCCATTGAAGAGCTGGCAATATTAAATACGTTAAATAGTGACATTGTTCATTACTCCCGTATGGCTGACATGAGACCTCTGATCTGACCACTTATAAAGGTCATGCTGGCATCATATTTAATAGAGTTATCCGCGAATCTAGTGCGTTCTGCATCCATTTCAACGGTATTCCCATCCGCACTCGGTTGTTGCGGTATCCGGTACAATGCGTCAGAAACAAAGCTGTTTCCTGAGCTTGAAGATAAATGCATCGGAGAAGTTGTTGTCAGGCCAGTTTTATTCGTATTCGATGAAAGCGCGTCACTTAGCACATTTGAAAAATCAATGTCTCTGGCTTTGAAATTTGGTGTATCGCCATTGGCGACATTACTGGACAATACCTCCTGCCGGGCTGCCCGAACATTGAGTGCGGTTTGTTGGAAATTAAGTGCGTTATCAAGTTTACTGATCATATGATTTCCCTAAATGAATCGTTATATTTGTCGTAAGCAGTAATTATGCCAACTATGTTATTCTCAATGTATTGGCAATGAACGAACGAATAACACCTTAAGTTACCTTTATTTTTTCTTATGAATATTGAATTAACTGGCTAACATGCATGTGTGTCGGCAATATTTGCCGGGAGATGGCAAAAGTTGCAGTTAAACGAGTACTCCTACAGCCAGATTAAACATATTCAATGAAATATAAATTAATTACCTGTACCAGCTTCTTTCTATTAGCTGGTTCTTTCATGCCCTTATTCGCAGCAGAACAACAACAATCTGCTGAATTTCAAGAAATATCGATAATTCTCAAAACGGTCGAAGATTTTGTTTATAAGCAAACCAAACAACTAGCAGGGCAGGTTGTTGTTAGCCAGGGGAAAATTGACAATCGTATAACACTACCTAATTGTCCTAAATTAGAGCCATTTGTTCCAACAGGTGGCCGCTTGTGGGGAAATTCGTCCGTGGGTGTACGCTGTGACAGCCAAACACCATGGACGATTTATGTTCAGGTTGATATTCAGGTAATGGCGAATGTAATCCATGTTGCGCGTCCACTCACCCTGGGTCGACCATTAACCGCTGATGACATCACGGTGAAGAATGTCAATCTTACTCAAATGCCGGAAGGGATTTATACAGACGCATCTCTCGTCATTGGTAAAATACCCACCTCAAGTCTTGCTACCGGCCAACCGTTGCGTCAGCATTCATTACGTTTGCCACATATCATTCTGCGCGGACAAAAGGTAAAATTAAATGTACAAGGCAGAGGATTTAGTGTTAGTTCAGAGGGCCAAGCGCTTTCAGATGCGGCAGAAGGAGAAGTTGTGCAGGTTCGCAACCCATCGGGACGAGTAATTAGCGGCATTGCACAACCCGATGCCATTGTGGATGTGCGCCCATAAATTTATACCAGGTTGTTTGCTACGCTGGTACTTCTAATAAGAAATTTTTGTGAAACCTACTAATTACTTGATACGTTGGCAATGTATGGTTGCCTTGGTCTTTATCTTCAGCTTAATGCCGTTAGGTGCAAAAGCAGCGACAGGCTTTCAACAGTGGATTTCTGATTTTTACAGGTCCGCAGCGCAAAATGGCATCAGCCGATCAGTTTATGATCAAGCCTTTGATGGGGTAACTTCACCAGACCCCGAAGTCCTTAAAAAAGCCAGATATCAACCTGAATTTACCAGCAAAATATGGGATTATCTGGACGCAAGAGTCAATCCATTGACCATTGCCAATGGCCAACAAATGGCGATCCAGCATGAACAAACATTGGCAAAAATCGAACAGCAATTCGGCATTAATCGGTTTATTCTGTTAGCAATATGGTCGGTTGAATCCAATTATGGTTCTGTCCTTGAACGCGAAGAACGTTTGCATTATGTCCCCCAATCCCTGGCAACGCTTGCCTATGCAGATGACCGCCGCAAGAAATTTGCACGCACCCAACTGATTGCGGCATTAAAAATTTTACAATCTGGTGATATTTCAACCGCTCAGTTAATGGGATCATGGGCGGGCGCAATGGGGCATACACAGTTTATTCCAACCAGTTATCTGGCTTATGCTGTTGATATGGATCAGAATGGTTCTCGAGATATCTGGAATTCAATTCCTGATGCGCTAGCCACGGCGGCAAATCTTTTGAAAAGCAACGGCTGGCGAACTGGACAAACCTGGGGCTATGAAGCTAAGCTGCCAGCTAATGGCCTGCAGTATGAAGATGCGACCAAG
>JAJFJI010000299.1 GCA_021774205.1 Nitrosomonas sp. | reverse complement strand
ATAAATATGAAAGCGACGCAACTTGCTATTTCTGATGTTTACTTGCTTGAACCGCGAGTATTCGGTGACGAACGAGGTTTTTTTTTCGAGAGCTTTAACCAGCGGCAATTCGAAAATGCCATTGGAAGAAAAGTGACATTTGTCCAAACTAATCATTCCCGCTCTGCAAAGCATGTTCTTCGCGGGCTTCACTATCAGTTCAGGCAATCCCAGGGTAAGTTGGTGCGTGTTGTCGTTGGTGAAGTATTCGATGTGGCTGTAGATATTCGCCGTTCATCGCCGACCTTTGGGAAATGGGTGGGTGAAATGCTGACAGCGGAAAATAAGCGACAAATGTGGGTTCCAGAAGGTTTTGCGCATGGCTTTGTTGTGCTTTCAGATTATGCTGAATTTCTTTATAAAACTACTGATTATTGGGCGCCTGAGTTTGAGCGCTGTATTTTGTGGAATGACCCCGATTTGAAAATTGACTGGCCAATCAGTGTGGCCCCGGTGTTATCTAAGAAAGACCAGCACGGGGTGCATCTTAGAGTAGCAGAAGTATTCACGGAGTAGGGTATTTGCGATGCACTTTAGCCCTTGTTGATGCGGCCTGTGCCAGTGTCAAGAAAAACCTTTTGTATTTATCCAGCTTTACCCATAAACGCATCTTTTTTCCTTGAACTGACAAATTTTAGGGCCATTCTGAACAGTCACTGCGTTGTACTGAATAGGTTGCCAGCTTCAGTAATGCGAGTCGTTAGCCTATTAAAAATCTAATAAAACAGAGCCAACGACTTTTGCACCACTGTATGCAATTTGCTCGTTTATGATATTTATATCAGCCAGACGTGTATTATTCTTACGCGCAACTAACAATATGCCGCCTGTGCAAGCAGAAATTGCTAGTGCATCGGCGGCTACTGAGAAAGCTGGAGCATCATACAGAATAATATCAAATTGGTTGGCAAGTTTTTCACTCAGATCAGCGAAAGAGGCGTGGCCGAGAAGTTCCAGCGGATTGGGCGCAAGTGTTCCGGCTGGCAGCACAGAAAGCTCAAGAAATGAATTTACTTTTGAGATTACATCAAGCATATCAGCGCGACCGGCTAAAATATCGGACAAGCCCTGCCTGCCTTTTACGTCAAAAATTTTATGTTGGCACGGTTGACGTAAGTTGGCATCGACGAGCAGTGTACGTTCTCCTAGTTGCGAGAACACCACAGCAAGATTGGCGAGAAGAAAGCTTGCGCCGCCACGTGGAGTAACGCTACCCACCGTCAACGCTTTGTGCTCAGAAGAAAACCAACGCAACATCAATTGGCTGCGCACGGCTCGAAAAATCTCCATCTGAGCACTAAATGGCTGATAGGCCGCTACAAGTTCTGGGGGATAGTTTCCTTGTCCTGGCAATAAATATGGATAATCAAATTGTTGTGCCAGTGCTAGTTTCACATCAGTTTCATCAATCAGGCCCAATTGTCGAGCCGCTTCGCCAAAATGCATGCCCTTGTTCTCTTTCTGCAAGAGCAGTATTTTTTCAGCATCTTCTGGCGATATTTTCCCTTTCTCCAATAAAATCTGGCCGATGTTTATTTTGTGGCTGCGAGTGAGTTTTTTTCGACGCGATATTTCAAGGCCAGTTTTTGGAGAATCTTGGGCGCTCATAACTTTCTCATAGTTTAAAGTCTGAAATTTATTATCGTGTCTAACGTGACCAGGTTAGCCGGAAACGTGGTTTAGGTTTTTTTAGGTCTATCATGCCAAAAACGGGCACCTTCAATGCTGTCACGAGATCTTCCGAAGATCGGATGCGCCGATCAAATATTTCCATAAACAAGGCAGTTGCGAGTCCAAGCATGGTACCGAGAAATACCGATAGCAACATATTTAGTCGCATATTTGGGCTACTAGGCTTAGCTGGAGCTATGGCTGCGTCAAGTAAGGAAACGCCGGATAAATTGGCTTGCCCTTCAAGACTGGCCAGATTTAAACGCTCCATTGCATTATCATAAGCGTGTTGTATTCCTTCTACCTCTCTTGCTAGAAGATTGATTTTATCTCGCGCCTGATTAAGCGCAAGCACATTATCCTTTTTTTCTTCCAGTGCTCTACGAATATTGGCAACACGGTTAATAGAATTATCCATAGCAGACCTGATGTGCCTATTTAGTTCATTCCGTAATTTACTTACTTCTGCTTGAGCGCCTATGTAGTTGGGGTGATTTTTTCCCAGGTTCTGAGAAATATCGGCAAATGCCGATTCAGCGTCCGCTAATTTTGTTTTTAGATTATCGATAAATGTATTATCGCTAACATCTAGGATTTTACTGTGAAGATTCTTGTCGCTCTGTTCTGAGGTTGATCTCGACAATTCTGCTTGGGCCAGTACTAATTGGCTGGACAGTTCGTTTAGTTGCCTTAGTTCAACATCAAGACTCTCATCTACATTGACAACACCTTTTGTTTTTCGGTAATTGGAGAGTTTTTCCTGCGCTGTCACCAGCTTGTCGCGTAACACTTCAATTTGATTGCTGAAATAGGATGCGGCGTTTTGTGAGGGCTCAACCGAGAGCTTAATACTTAATTCCTGATAAATACTAGCGTAAGCGTTGGCCATTTTTGCAACAAAGGCTGGATCCTCTCCCTGATAGCTAATGCTGATCACGCTACTCTCTCGTGAAGGTTCAACATCAAGATTCTCGCGCAGCAATTCATCAACTAACCAATTTCGAAAACCGATGTCACTACCGCTTTCCTCGAACTTCTGTCTGATGCTTTTATTTTGTGCTAGCTTAAGCTTATTTGCCACCTTTAGCGCGGTAGTTTCGCTATAAATTACATCTGCCTGAGTAGCCATAAAACCTGGCATAAACAGTGGAGACAAACTCACATTTGTAACCGGATCCACGCCTTTGTAGTTAAGCAGCATTGTCGCAGATGCTTTGTAGGTTTTTGGAAGAATAAGGCTAACTGTTAGCGTGACAAACATGGTCACAAAAAGTGTGAGCAAGAAAATCTTGTAGCGGGCACACAAAATACGGATAAACTGCGAAAAGTTCATGTAATATTTTTAAATTATACGGATAGACTGTTAATATTATAGATGACTAATGCTTAGGGCAAAAACAACTAAATAGGGGCATTTGCACTGTATTTAAGATCTTGGGAATATAATGCGCAAAAGCAAGGGGTATCATAATCAATTGATATTATTGTGGAACGGATTCTGTTGATTGTGGATACTATTTATAACTCATTGATTCCTGGTTGTGAAGTTTTTGATGCTGACTGCCAAGTCTAAAGGTTTAGTCAGTCTTATGTTTTAAAATAGACTTTCCTGGACAAAGATTACATCGTCTGGGAGAACCTGATCTCCGTGTTTTGCCTTGAGTGTCTGTAAATTGCCATCATCCGCATTGCGGCGCTGGATGCGTACGCCACGGTCAGTGCCTCGTGGAGTCAATCCGCCACCCACTGATAGTGCCTGCACTACCGTCATGTTATGTTCAATCGGGTAAACGCCAGCTCTCTGTACTTCACCATAGATATAGAATTGAGCAGCGCGCTCAATATAGATTAGATCGCCACCTTGTATTACCGGGTTTTGTTTTATATCATTAGTGCGAACTATTGCAGAAATATCGATGACTTCTTTGACAGAAGTTTCCCCTTTAGTGCGTATCAAAGTAACTAGATTCCCGCCATCGGTATCTACGCCACCCGCCATGGCAATGAGGTCAGTCAAAGTGCGATTGCCTTCGACAGGGTAGCGCCCCTGATTCTTGATGTGACCGAGAACGGAAGCTTG
This sequence comes from Nitrosomonas sp., assembly GCA_021774205.1. Classification (GTDB taxonomy): domain Bacteria; phylum Pseudomonadota; class Gammaproteobacteria; order Burkholderiales; family Nitrosomonadaceae; genus Nitrosomonas. The sequence continues at coordinate 1,482 of JAJFJI010000299.1, read as the reverse complement.
TTGGTTTTGTAGTGAAACGGCGAGTATATGCACTTGTGGATTGCGTAAGAAGCCGTCGTTTTTTAGCTGGCTAGCTATTTTTCTTCCGGCTTCAAAGAGTGTCAGGCCGTTAATATTAACTTCGCCCACCAGTGGAAATTTAATGTTCCCTGATTTGCTCACTTTCGTTTCCGTGTCAAGATCCGGGTTTCCATAGACCGATATCTTCAAGTCATCGCCTGGGCTAACAAGAATATCATTAGCACCCTCAGCACCGACCGCACTTGCCGATAAAGTTAAAAGAAATACAGGCAGCCACAAAAATATAAATATTGTTTTCATAAAATTTCTATTCATTGAAAATTTTGAGTCCATAACAAGTAAAAATTGGTTGTGGAATATAATTTGCCGAGGGCAAAATCACTTTAACTTAAATCCTTTGGTGCCATTTTTAATTAATCCGTTCGTATCCCCATGTATCCGCCAAATAGATTTGTATCGTATCGGTACGCGCCAAGATAATCAAATTTCGTTCATTCAATATGCATCAGCATGTTTAATAACGGTAACTGAAGCCTGTTTCTTTAGCCGATTTGAATTTGCGAGATTATATTCTTCTACTGAGTCAGTATAAAGTCAGTCGCTCTACATGGCAAATATAACAAGCCCATGTATACCATGTATATTAAATAGAGTTTTATATGGTTCATGTTTTAGAAAATAAAGGTAAAAGGGGGCGCATTAAAGGAAATTTTGCATTTTCTATTGTATGGCTGGAATTCAGTCAAATGAAACTACTAAAAACTTTCTTTAATGCAATGCGACGAAGCTATCGCGCGCAGTGTGGCCTGTAAGTAAATTTAAGACATGATCTGGTTTTTCTTTGCTGCGTCTGAAAAAGTTGTTGTTAATTTACCACAGTCCACAGACATCAATATCGCAAAACATGTTAGATTATTGCAAAACGATGCAGAATCGAGCAACAAATGCAGACGACACAAAAAGTGTGACATTCATGCAAGCCTAGATACTTAAGCTGGAATATATCGTTTGTCAAGTTCGATTAACATTACGAAAATCACATTAAATTTCTTATCATTTATAATGCATTGATATATTATGAGGTTCTCTTGCTAATAGTCATATCTTGTTGAAGAATCAAACAATTTTCCGGTTATTTTTTTGTAAATGACGCTTGTAAGTTAGCATTAAAAATTACTGGATTACACTAGCTAGGATAAATTTACCGTGTCACGGAAATATACAATGGTTACCTATATCAGCATGTTAAAGAATCTAGTTTGCTTTGGGATATACGATTTATCGTTTTGTCGGCGGCAGCTTTTCCTGCGAAGTGGGACAGTAACACTGCTATTTTCGCTGACAATTTTTGGCCATGCTGCATTGGCTACGCCATTAGGCGATATGTTTCGCCCCTACGTGGATTACAAGGTCAATTTTGATGACAACATGCTGCGTCTCCGGGACAACCAGAATATCGAG
>JAJFJI010000298.1 GCA_021774205.1 Nitrosomonas sp. | reverse complement strand
TTGGAGCGTTACACAGGCCGCGCAATTGGCTCAAGAAGTTGAATGTGCGCTGCGTAGCGAAAATTTTCAGGAAATATTTGCGCAGCTTTATGGTAATCGTCCTAATTGCTGGCTTGATGATCTGACGGGTTATGAGCGGCTACGGGTAATTGTTAACGCCATGACACGAATGCGTATCTGTTCCCCGAAAGGAAAAATGAAATTTTCGTATAAAGGCAACGAACAGGGAGTTCCAGATGGTTACCTGCCATGGTTTGAAGTGCCAAAGCGCGCCAGTAAAAAATCAACAGTCATTTGTGGCCACTGGTCAGCACTGGGACTGAAAGTTAACGATAATTTAATTGCGCTGGATACCGGGTGTCTGTGGGGTGGAAGTCTGACAGCTATTCGCTTGGACGACCGGAAAATTTTCCAGGTTCCTTGTACGAAACGGAAAGCGATAGCGCGTTAGCAATTGCTTGTTCAGAAACACGCGCCAATTCCCGCCGGTTTTTTCCACTACTTACGATTGGTTCAAGAAACGTCACGTCTACGTCAATCCGGGTTTGGCTGAGTATCTGTCTTAACGAGAATAACAAAGAAGAGTCAATGTATGCCGCTTCCTTGCAAATATTACCTTCTGTATTACGATAGCGTATGGCTACTGGATACAATTGAACGCCTACCGTCGCGGCGGATTGTAGTAATGACGCATGAAAATGCCGCAAGATAGTGCCATCACTCGTCGTCCCTTCCGGAAAAATCGTGACGCGGTCACCCGTTGTCAATACATCGCTGATGTGTTGATTAATGCGCAGGGTATCACTGCGTTTTGCGCGTTTAATAAATAACGTGCCTACATTTTTACTTAGTAGGCCAATCACGGGCCAATTACGAATTTCAGCCTTGGCGACAAAACGTGTTGGACAAACTGCCAATAAAACACAAATATCCAGCCAGGAGACATGATTGGCCGCAAATAATACGCGTTGTGTTTCAATGCTCGGTGGTTTGCCATTGCAGTAAAGTTTAATATTAAGGATATTAAGAAATCCTGTCGCCCAATATTGTTTCATTCGCCTTTGTATTGATCGGGGGAAAAACGGATAAATAAAGGACTGTATAAATCCTGAGACAACATGTAACAATAAGCGAATAAAGCGAAGAATACGTATCGGCAGGCGGGTGGTGTTATGCATGCCGCCAAAATTGTATTATATTTTGGTGTATTAGGTCGATAGCCAATGTCGGACTGTTATTTTTTATTGGTTTCATGCGTATCATTATACTCAGCACGGTTATAGATTGGGAAATTTTACATTCTGGTGGCTAGTAGAAGTAAACTGCAATCATTGATAAAGTTAAATGAATTTAACCAATGAGTTACTTGCATATGGAATACACTCACATTGCAGACATGATAACTCAGGAAAAGATGGCGCTTATTAGACCCTGCCTTCTTTGTCGTGGCGGCAGCTGGAGTGGAATAGCAAGGATGCCTAATGGGAATATGCGTACAGGCGCACCGTGGTGGAACATGCGATTGGACGACGAGTGATTGGATGATCGATGCTTCCCATTTAAAGTGCACCTTCATGCCTGCAGGGGCAAGTGGTGGCAATCAAGACATGCCTCGCACAAAAAGGGGCTTAACGCCAATTGCAGTTCGTCTAACTTCTTCACCTATTCATCCCTTCAACTTAGGTTAACAGCCTGCTGGCTCGCGCACATCTTACTCAACATTTACAAGTTACTTGCGTCGGTCCAATGCCACTAACCCGGTTGATCTGTCAAATCATAATAGGCATCTTCCTGAATTATCGCTCTTGATCTGCCACACATTCCGCTTTGCACCATTTGTCTCCATAGAGAGACATTAAATTTTCCTTAATAACAATATATTAGAAAAATGCTAATAACAATTGTAACAATAAAACGACAAAAAAACCTGTGCTCATGAAAATACTATGATATTATATTGTCTCCATATAGAGACATCATGCATATTTATAAAACAATAAGTTATAAAAATATCTATTACACTTAATAGAAAAAAGCGACAAAATCATCCAATTCTTCTGAAGATACTGAAGATAAAAAAGGTTAATTTAGGATAAGTGTCCTATTTTATAACCATAAAATTATGATAAATACCTCACAAAAAAAGGCGTGATCTCCCTTAATTCTGAGTTGCTTTGATTTTAGAATAGTGAGGAATCGACAATGCTATCGTTAAAACCTGACCCTATAGCAAAGTCTGTTGTAGCATCCAGATGGTGGTTGAAAATATATTGATACACCATATTATCTTATACAAATTATTAAATTTTGAACCGGAGTTAACTCACTATGAAAAATTCATTATGGATAATAGGGATATTCATAATTTTTTGGCTTGGATTGGGCCTTGGATCGGCAAATGCAGCTACTTCAACGTTAACTGTTAATAGTAGCGAGGCTGGTTCTAAAGCAATATATGGCAATTATGAAATAGAAGAGAGTGGCGTTTTTAATGATCCCCATGACTTTGCCATTCCTGTGGCTGCGATTGGCGGGGATAGCGCCTCTGGGATTGACGGTTTTGAACGCACTGAAGTTGACGAGAGTTTCACTACTTTGGCATTGCTCGATTCTGAAAACACTGTAGCTGCTTCTGGGGTAACTTCGAGCCCATCTAAATATACTAATGTAACAGAATCATCTCGCATCAACATCGTTTCATTGCATGCGACAGGCACTAATAATAAATTTACTGATAACACTGAAAATAGTATGCAAGTTCCAGAGTATGAAATATACGCCATGCTGCTAGTTTGCTTAGGTCTGTTGGGCTTTACTACTCGCCGCAGAAGAGATGAGCTATAGTCAAATCTGGTGTTTAGAGAGTCAAGCGGCTGCCTGTTTTTAGCAGGATAATCATAGAAAGCCAACATGGAAGCTTTGTCTTTGGTCCAGGCGCACCCCATCGCTCTCGGATATTTCGGGCGGAACTATTCAGTGCAGTGAATGCTTCATAAGCTTCCTCCCAAGTGCCAGAAGAATGGTAATTCTAGACGGTAGTATGCACTTACTCTCAATCTGCGGTTATCCAAAGAGTAAAATAAATCGATATATTGTGTTGTTACAGCAACGACTAAATAACGAGTACGGTATTCATATTCGTCAACATGTCGCGCGCAAGGGTGATGAGGATTGGGGGGCATTTAATCATTTTAGCGACGTGGGCGGTTCACACGTGGAGGATAAACGCAAAGCATTTCGACGTAGCCTGGGTTCTCAAGTGCTGGTGTTTGAATTTACATGGGATGCGATAAATTTTATAAGTTTATGATACTCTGCATTAAAAAGCACTAATTACTGGCGTGACTGGCCCGGATAGCACCTATCACGCCGAGTTTCTATTGGAAATTGGAAAAATTCTTTGAAGTGTTTTGCTTCGCCTATTGGGGCGGTAATTTGGCGAGGTTGTTGTTCAACCGACGGGAAGCCATGCACGCGGCTGGGGTTAGGCGTCATTTGTACTTTTTCTGGCCTTGAAGAAGCGCTATTGAAATGCATTTAAATTGATAGAAATCTCACTGTCTTGAGCTGAAGTCCACATTTTTCGCTAAACTGCAGCACTATTCAATTTTGCTATCTAACCCTTGTTCAGCAATTTCTGCGGCACGGAGTAATGCTTTTGCTTTGTTTTGTGTTTCAATCCACTCACTTTTGGGGATGGAGTCGGCGACGATT
>JAJFJI010000297.1 GCA_021774205.1 Nitrosomonas sp. | reverse complement strand
GCTAAGACTTTTTCGGATATTTTATAAATTTAACTTGCTGCTTGCTATAAAATATCCGGGATATTTCTTATGAACCACCAAAGTAAACATAAGGTTTCTGCGGCTCATTTGATTCCTTGAATCGCTTACGTTCTTCCAGGTCCAGTTTTTTATCCCACCACATCCCTCTTGCCGCCAATTGCTTCTCGGGCAATTGCGGGTCTTTCTTAAATAACTCGCGCATGAATTTTGTATGGTCAGATTCGTATTCAGTTTCCATAGTTAAGTTTGCTCAATAGGATGGTAAATTGTAAACTTTAGCATAAAATTTACCACTGGGCTGGGCACAATTGCGCTATCGAGCACTTTATCCATTTTTCTATTGGCAAAACAGGCAGACTAATAGCTACCATTAATAATTAAGAAATGACTGAGTATACAAAGTTTGTTAAATTTAATAAAAAAATCATTATTCTAGGCTTTGGCAGCGTGGGCCAAGGGGTTCTTCCGCTGCTACTGCGACATATTGATATTACGCCTGACCAAATCAAAATTATCACGGCTGATGAAAATGGGCGGATAGAAGCTAACTACTACCATGTTCCATTCATTGTTACGCCAATAACGAAGAGCAATTACAAGGAAATTCTCGGCGCAAATCTAAATCAAGGTGATTTTCTGCTGAACGCATCGATTAATGTCTCCAGTACCGCATTAATCGAATTCTGCCATGAACATGGCGCGCTTTATCTTGATGCTTGTATCGAACCCTGGGCGGGTGGTTATGTAGATGCCAACGTCCCACTTGCTGAACGCTCCAATTACAAGTTGCGTGAAGAAGCGCTAACGCTTCGACAGAAGCTAGGCAAAGGACCAACTGCCGTACTGTCTCATGGCGCTAACCCCGGCCTTGTTTCGCATTGGGTCAAGCAAGCGCTGCGCAATATAGCTCAAGATACTGGTTTTGCGACAGATACGCTAGAAACACAGCATGAATGGGCGCAATTGGCGCAGAAATTAAATATTACAGCAATACAATGCGCTGAACGTGACACCCAGGTCTCCAAGCAATCCAAGCAAGTCAATGAGTTTGTCAATACTTGGTCAGTTGAAGGGTTTGCTGGTGAAGGCTGCCAACCATCCGAGCTTGGCTGGGGTACGCACGAAAAACATTTTCCACCCGATGGCAACCATCATAGCTATGGTTGTGATGCCGCAATCTATCTTGACCGTCCTGGCGTAACCACTCGCGTACGTGGCTGGACGCCACTGGAAGGCAGTTACCATGGTTTTCTCATTACCCACAACGAATCCATCTCCATCGCTGATTATCTAACCATTAAAGAAAACGGCGCCGTTCACTATCGGCCGACGGTTTATTATGCCTACCATCCTTGTGATGATGCTGTTTTATCGGTACATGAGCTCAATGGAAAAAATTTGCAACTGCAGTCTAATCTTCGACTGTTAATGGGTGATATCGATGATGGAATCGATGAGCTCGGAGTGTTGCTGATGGGTCATCAGAAAGGTGTCTATTGGTATGGGTCGGTTCTCTCTATTCAGGATACACGTAATCTTGCGCCCTATAACAATGCAACCAGCCTGCAGGTGGTTGCAGGCGTATTGGCGGGTTTAATCTGGGCAATAGAAAACCCAGAAGCAGGTATCGTTGAACCGGATGAAATGCCATTCGAGCGCATCCTGGAACTCGCCAACCCATACCTGGGTAAAGTGGTTGGTAAATATAGTGACTGGACGCCATTAAGGGACCGTGGTGTTTTATTTGATGAGGATGTCGATGAAACCGATCCCTGGCAATTTAAGAATTTTCGCGTCGTCTGATACCAGCCGTCATCTAGATTTCAAGTGCATGATGGCTGTGCGGGTTGTGTTTGCGCAATTTTGTAACAAATTCTGAAAATGGCAGCGCATATTCTTTTTCAAGTGATTTCGCACGTATTCTTAATGCCTTCCATGTCAATTTGCCAGGACTGTTCCTAAACGCGAAAACAATCAGATTTCCACGCGCTTCAGACATCAGGGTGACTACATGGCCATGAAAACTATTTTCAATACGCTGAAGATAATCCTTAGCACGTTTGTCTCGACCCAACAGGTTAACGACCAACACACCATTTTTATTCAACACCTGACGCACATGGTCATAAAAGTCCTGGCTACAAAGCGAGGGAACCTGGCAGTCATTATCAAAACCATCAATCAACAACACATCCATCCCGGCATGCTGATTAGCCAGATATTCTCCACCTTCCGCAACGATGATCTGTAACCGTTCATCATCATCGGGCAGGAAAAAATAATTGCGCGCCGTCGCGACAATCTGCGGGTTAATCTCAATCACCGTTGTTTTTGCCTGCGGCATTTGATGGTAGATAAATTTTACCAATGAACCCCCACCCAGACCTATCATGCAAATAATTTCAGGATCAGGATGAAACAGCAAAAATCCCATCATATATTGCGTATAAGTCAGCTCTAGGTCATTCGGTGTAGACAGTCGCATAGCGCTTTGCACCATTGTGCCACCCAAATGCAATGAGCGAATA